>JAUVLX010000081.1 GCA_030600525.1 Desulfobulbus sp.
ATGGGAAATGCGAAACTGTGAAGAGCATACTCTGTTTATCGAACATCTGAAAAACGGGAACGGAAAAGAAGCTGCCTCAATCCTCAAGGATACACATTGGTCCTATGAGTATCAACAAGACTTCATTTATGCCTTCTACAAGGCAAACAAGGGAAAGGCAGCATAGACGCGATCAATCTTTTTATAAATGGGCAAGACACACCCCATTATTTCACGCCTGCCCATCCTGCTATAATTGTTTAAGGAGAACGCCTGAATCCTGCCTAACGGTATTCAGGCAAATCGCGCTCTCTGGATTCTGCTATCCCGCATTACTCCACTTTTCACCCAGGCAAAACTTTGCTCTGAAGTATCCAGTTATCGCCGTTTTCCTGAATGGGCACTTTTCCCGGTTTCTCAATCAAACAACTCTTCATCTCAATTGTCCGTTTTTTTAACTATGGTAATTCTTGTACACCAACAGGCGTAACCAATCTGGTTCGCTCCATACCATGATGGCGTCGTAAAAACTTCGATCTACGGCGTCGTAGCATTTTTTATGGCACTTGACATACCTATGTATGAGTCTGTTGATTTACTAAGTGTTTTGTTCGAAATCAAGGCATTCGGAAAAAGTAACCACAGGCATACAGTTGATATCGGAGTCTTCGCTTACCTCCGAGGATTATTTTTTACGCATAACGCAGATATCGTGACAAAAAACAGTAAATCAACGGACTCATGTATGCCTTCGCACCATAAAAAATGCCACTCCCGGAGTCTTGCTTCGCTCGCTTACCTGGCATACCTTGTGTTTTAACTTATAGCCATCCTTTAAAGTCTGATGGACTTTTTACGAGCCCATCAGACCATACCTGTTGCATACCCACTGCCATTGCTCCTTCCTCAACACCACCTCTTTTTTTTCAGCACCAAGCCATACCATGTTTCACGGACTGTAACAGAGTAAACGAGATTCGTTATCAACTTTTTCTTTTAATATCCACAGGTTCTATCTTTAGCGAAAAATTAACAACTTCGCTTTTCCTGACAACAGGCCGAAAGCCCTTTCGAGCAACAAAAAAACACTTGACACTCACTGATACATTGTACTAGATATCTAATATATTAGACTTCATCATAAATAAAATAGATGCATCGCGACGTTTAGCTACAAAATTATAGATAACGCTCGTTTCATCAATGTTGATGGATCAATATACATCCGAGTAAGCAAACGCAGAAAAAGTCACTTTTTTTTGTTAAAAAAGAGAAAGCAGAAACCTGCGGAGTTAAATCTTTTATGTTGGTTACCCACAGCCAAATTTTCAACAGCATTATCAAAGCACATTGCAGCGAGCGCATGTTCAATGCTTCCCCTGTTTGCTCCATCCTTATTGGTTTTCAACCAAAAACAAACACTTGTTCCGTCAACTCCGCTGCTGGGATAAACAAACTTTTGTTTCTGTTAATCAGCTAAAGGATATATAATGAGATGATGGTCATAAGCGGTTAAGCACTAGATATAAAAACTACTCACAGCGGCGTGAGATAGCACAGGACACCAAATGGCGTTAACGAGGAAAAAAGAGGAGAAAAGATGAGTATTGAGCTAATTACCCTATTATATTTTGGTAGCCTGTTTTTCGGGCTCTTTTTAGGGCTGCCAGTCGCCCTAGGATTGGGAGGCACGGCTGTTGCTTTCGCACTAATTTTTGAGCCCCGTGCGCTCTTAGCTATCCCCAGTGCCTTTTATTACACACCATGGAACCATGTACTTGTAACGGTGCCATTATTTTTATTTATGGGAAGCCTCATTCGATTTTCAGGAATCGCAGAAGCTGCTTATGATGCGGTGTACAAGCTGATTGGCCACATCCATGGCGGGCTTGCAATGGGAACGGTTATGGTGTGCACCATCTTTGCAGCCATCACCGGTATTACCCCTCCAGCGACGATCACCATGGGCCAGATAGCCTACCCTTCGATGATGAAGTACAAATACAATAGAACCATAGCCATCGGCTCCATTGGTGCCGGAGGAGCACTTGGCGCTCTCATCCCACCCAGTGTTCCTTTTATCTTCTATGGACTGCTGGCCAAAGTATCCATCGGTGGCCTGTTTCTCGGCGGTGTACTTCCAGGTTTAATGCTTGCCACCTTTTACATTATCTATATCGGTATCCGCTGTAAAATCCAACCCCACATGGGGCCTGCTATCCCACCTGAAGAAAAATTTACGGTCGGTGAAAAGATTCAGGCTGTCGTCGCTATCTGGCCTTTCGTGCTCCTGGTTATCATTGTCCTTGGTGCAATTTGGGGCGGAATCGCTACCCCTGCAGAAGCTGCTGCATTCGGCGCCACCGGCTCATGTGTCATTAACGCTATTTATGGCAAGCTTACCTGGAAAGTATTTAAAGATTCACTTGAAACAACCCTCAAACTTTCCGGAATGGGCCTGTGGATTCTGATCGGTGCAAATGTTTATCTCAACATCTTCAACTCAATGGGTTGCCAGGAACTGGTAACGTCCATGGTTCTGGGTATGCCTGGTGGTGAAAACGGCATCCTGTTGATGATGATGTTTATTATCCTGTTGCTCGGCATGGTTATGGACGACTGGGCAATAATCATGCTTTGTACGCCTCTGTACATCCCCATTGTCAATGAATTGGGTATCGACAAACTGTGGTTTGGTGTTCTCTTTATTGTCAACATCCAGATTGCCTACCTTACCCCTCCCTTTGGATTTGTTCTGTTCTGGATCAAAAGTATTCTGCCTCCGGATGTCAGCATGGGTGATGTATATAAATCTGTTTGGCCGTTCATTTGCCTGCAGGTACTCGGTTTAGCATTGGTTTACATTTTCCCACAGATCGCGTTATGGCTTCCCGGCCTGATGAATTAAAAGCCGACCATAAGAGTCTACAACAAAGATAAAGTTAGGGAGAATAATAATGAAATTGTGGAATATAATACAAAGGGCTATTGATTTACTAGTCGAACTAATGGGAAGAATCGGATGGGTTCTGGTCCTATACTGTATGGTCTTTGGTGTAACTGACGTTTTTCTTCGTTACGTTATGAATGCCCCATCCCTATGGATAGGGACAACCATCCAGGCGGCGATGGTACTGATGGCGTGTGTTGGTGGAGCCTATGCCCTCAACCATAACGCGTTTGTTAAGCTTGACCTCTTTTATGCTAATTTTTCAAAAAAGAAGAAAGCAGCCTGCGATATACTGACCGTTGGTTATACTTTTCTCTTTTTATATGTACTCATTTGGAAAGGGTATGCGGCAGCATTGCTCTCCATTAAACTCCAGCAGGTAACACCAACCGGCGTGCCAATTCCGATCTACCCGATCAAAGTATTTATTCCCATTGCCGGCTGCATAGTATTGCTTGTTGTTATCAAAAAGCTTATCAATGATATTATTACCCTTGCATCCTCCGATAAACAGGGTGAAAAATAACGGTTTTAGCTGATGCAACACACTACATCAGTTAATTGGTAGGAGATGTTTGTTTGGTAGAATTATAAGTTTAATTCTTAAGACCCCCCATTTCAAACAAAAGAGACACTCAAAGGAGAACACAATGAAAAAAATCACAAATGGTTTAGTTGCTGGTTTGTTCGCCGTCAGCTTGGTAGCGCCTGGCCTGGCACTGGCTAGAGGAGGCGATTATGGTCCTCCCAAGAAAGTTACAAAATGGGTATTCCAGCCCTGTTTTGATTCTTCTGATGCAGGTTGGGGAAGCGGACTTGTTCCTTGGGTAAAAGCAGTAGAAGAAGCCACCAAAGGTACCGTTAAAATCAAACTTGAGCCTGCCGGATCAATTACCTCTGGTTCCGAAGCATTTGCAGCGACCGCAGCCGGAATGATTGACGGTTATGCCGGCTGGGCAACCGTTTATGGTGGAGATATGCCTGAAGGCTTCCTTGCTTTTGGTATGGCTATGGGCGCAAACAACTATCGTGACGCCTGGGTCGCTATGTGGGGAGATCCCAAGTATCGCATCGGCGACATCATCCAAAAAGCAGCTAATGATCGTAACCTGCAATGGGTTGGTTGGACAAGCCAGGGACCAAATGCAGCATTCACCACTTACCCTGTAGCCAAGATGGAAGATTTCAAAGGTAAGAAAATGAGAGCTGGTGGACCACAGGCACTGTTCCATGAAGCAATGGGCGGTTCTCCTGTATCGTTAAACGCTGGTGATATCTACACAGCTATCAAGCTCGGAACCATCGACGGTACCTACTGGGATACAGGCGGAATCGATGATATGGCTTTCCAGGAAGTAATCAAGTACGCAATAATGCCTGGTTGGTGTCCTTCACAGCATCAGGAAATTTTTGTTAACCTGGAACAATGGAATGCTCTTACCGAGTGGCAGCGCGATCGAATCAATGAAGTATTCGAATCCACTTACTTTGAGACCAGCCGACTTCATGCACAGGGCGTAACCCATGCTCTGAAAATCCTGACCGAAGCAGGCGGCGAAGTTATCACCCTGCCAGAAGAAGAAGTTAAACGTATTCGTCAGGCATCCATTGAAAAAGTATGGCCAAAAGTTGCTGCAAAGTCTGAAGGAAACAAAAAAGGCGTTGCGCTTTGGAAAGAATTCCTGCAGGATATTGGTGAATTAGAATAGTCTTCACCAGAAGAGGATTTTTTCTCTAGGTTGTATCTAAAAGGCGCGTCGCTCACTGTACATACAAAGTGAGTACGCGCCTTTCTCTTTCTGTTCCTTTCCAAGGAGGAAAAAACCACCTAACGTCATTAAACACATCTCTTCCACCACAATGAATGTGGCTCAAATTGCATAGAGGAAATCGCTCTCCCTAATCTTACCCATTTGCATTAGTTCTAAAAAAACTCGCTCATATAACACCTTACCAACACTCATTCTTTTTAAAAAAAAAGAGGGTGAAAGTAAATAGAGTGTAAAAAAGAAGTTGACACCGCCTCTTAACTAATATATTAGTATACTAGAATCCAAACAAGCGGAACAGTGTAATTACCAAGAACTTTTCGCCGATACAAACTTAAAAAGTTATTATCAACTGCACCAACACTATGTGCAGATTCAATTAAATTGTTGATAGGAGTTAATTGCCATGACCACCCCAAACGTACCCAAAATCAAAAACTTTATTAATGGCGAATGGCTAGAAGAAACTGGCGTTGAGTATGTTCCGCTTTACAACCCTTCTACCGGTGAGCTGATAAGTGAGGTCCCACAGACCTCCGAGAAAACCTCTCTTGAGGCTGTTGATGCTGCATATGAAGCATATGGAACCTGGAGAAAACTCTCGGTCAGCAAACGTGTAGGGTTCCTTTTTGCCATTCGCCAGGCGATGATTGATCATGTGGAAGACCTCGCAGTTTCCATCGCTGTTGACCAGGCTAAACACATCTCTGAGGCAAGGGGTGAGGTTCGGCGTGTTATTGAGATTTTTGAAGCAGCTTGCTCCATCCCCACCCTTCTTCAAGGCGAGAACCTGGATGGTATTGCCAAGAACATTAATGGTCGGGTTGTGAAGCAACCACTGGGTGTTTTCGGTGGTGTTGCACCCTTTAACTTCCCCGCTCTTGTCTTTGGTTGGTTTATCCCCTATGCCATTGGTGCTGGTAACACTTTTATCTACAAGCCATCTACCCAGTCACCGATGTTCATGCAAAAAATGGGAGAAATTTTTAATGAAGTCGGGTTGCCTAAAGGGGTTATAAATATCGTCCATGGTGATCGATCTGTGCCTGGTACCTGGTACGAAAATCCGAAGATGAGTGGTGTCTGCTTAGTCGGTTCCACCCCCACTGCAAAAGCTATGGCTGAGGCATGCGGTCGCGGCGGTAAAAGAAGTATGCTGCTTGGCGGTGCCAAGAACTACCTGGTTGCAATGGAAGATGTTAACTGGGATATTTTCATCGACAACTTCATTCATTCGTGTTACGGCTCTGCTGGTCAGCGTTGTCTCGCCGGCTCCATCGTTGCCGCAGTACCTGAAGTCTACGACGAACTTATCGAAAGAGTGGTTGAGGCCTCCAAAAAAGTCACTTTGGGCGATGCCATGAATCCAGATGTCTATATGGGCCCCGTTATCTCCGCCAAAGCCAAAGCGAACATTGAAAAATATATCGAAATTGGAATTGAGCAGGGATCTAAGCTGGTGCTCGATGGCCGTAATCCTGAAGTACCTGAAGAGAATAAAGATGGATACTTTGTTGGACCGACTGTCTTCACCGATGTAACTCCATGTCGAAGAATTGTGCAGGAAGAAATTTTCGGACCGGTTGTATCCATCATGAAGATTAAAGATCTTGATGACGTCCTGCAACTTATCAGGCAGCAAAAATTTGGTAACGGTGCCTGTATCTTCACTCAGAACCAGTATTACACCGAAAAATTCATTGCTGAAGCTGATGTTGGAATGGTTGGCGTAAACGTAGGTGTTTGCGCACCGCATCCTTACCTACCATTTGGCGGCATCAAAGACTCTCATCTTGGTACCAACAAAGTACAGGGCAAGGATGGCTTAGACTTCTTTACCCAGAATAAAGTCGCCACTATCCGGGTAGCTCCTCCTGCAGGAGTCACCGAAGATGGTGAAAAAGTTGCTAGTGACAAATCCGTCCGAAGTTGCGTAGCCCAGTAAGCATTTAATTACTCTCTGCCGGTGAAGCATTAACCGGCAGAGGTTTTTAACTGACCTGATCGCACCATTTTTACAAAGACATGTGACACTTACTTTTAGTTAAACAGGAAAAAAAATGAGTCAATTTCAATACGGTTATATCATCAAGGCCCCCGGTTACAAACTCGATCAAAACAATGCAGCACTTGAATCTGAGGCATTTAAATCAAACATCATTGGCGTGGGATCAGTAGAAGAAGCCTGTGAAGCAGCCAAACAGTTGGTAGAAAAAAAGGTGGCCCTGATAGAACTGTGCAGCGGTTTCAAGGCTGATGACGCCAAAACCATTTTCGACGCCATCGAAGGAGCTGCCAAAGTTGGGTATATTGGTGAAATTTTAGTAAAATAATACCTGCCGGCTCTCAAGTCCTTAAGATTTAACATGGTATCAGGAATACACTTCTGCATAACCTGTCACACACTATAATCTACATTCTGTTATTTAGAGGGAAATCGGATGCTCAACAATGCCCGCCCTGGCAACAATCTTCTCAGGGTTCAAGTATATGATTATCTGGAAAAACAGATGCGGATCGGTGTCTTAGAACCAGGTGCCTCCATAAGTGTAAATACCCTGATAAAAGAATTGGGAGTCAGTCGGACCCCTCTACGCGAAGCCCTCCTCCTTCTCCAGGAGCAGGGCTTTGTGTCGATTCAACCACAGCGTGGAGTACGGATTAACGAGCTCACTCTTGAGGATGTCAGAGATATATACGAGATTCTAGGCGGTATTGAATCTAGGGTGGTCCTTTCTGTTTTTGATAAGCTCGGTGGCAAAGAAATCAAGCAGATGAAAAAGCTCAACAAAAAGATTGAGTCAAACCTAGCTAAAGGGGATATTACGGCGCATAATCAAGCCAATGTCGACTTTCACGACGTCTTCTTAAATCTGTCGAGCAACCAACGACTCCTCCGATATGTAAAAAATCTCAAGATGTTGCTCTACGACTTTCCAAGAAGAGATTACGGAAAACAATGGAACAATAAAAACCTGCTTGAGCATGGAGAGTTTATCCAACTCATAGAAGACGGCAAAGCAGTTGAGGCCGCAGACTACATGAGAGACGTGCACTGGGAATTTAACCCTCCAGATTCGTTTATTATTATTTCAGGAACAAAACGATAGCAGGCTTCCTTCTACAGATCCCCTTATATCCCACCATTGCTAGGGCTCTTTAAGGCAAATAAAAGAGGCCGCTTCATTAAGAAACGGCCTTTCTTTTTACCCGCATTTCAATCAGCCAACCGGGCACCAGGCAACGGGTACTCCACGGCAACTCTATTTTTACTCCTCTGTAACAGGCACAATAACGACAGGAATTTTTGAACGGCGCAGTACCCTTTTGGCTACTGACCCTAAAAACGTATGGGTAAATCCTTTTTCATGGGCGCCCATGACGATGATATCAGCACCCATTTCTTTTGATACTCTTAAAATCGTTTCCTCGGGAAACCCTCTGCTCACTTTGATGGTCAGTCGGTCCGGGTCAATGCATTCACCACTGCTCAGTGTCGTTGCCTGACAGAGCGTTTCTACCCTGCTATACATCTCCACTTCAGCCTCTTTTTGTTTTTTTACCATCATCTCTTCTGCATCTTCATCTGAAAAATGCAAGGCAAGGGCAAATTTGGCATCAGGAGACATATCTTCCAATACATGCATACTTGTTACATGGGCGTCAAACTGGTTCGCAAGAAAAATTGCATACTGAAAAACTTTTGGTGCAGCTGGAGAGAGATCAGTGGTGTAAAGAATTTTTTTCATTTGATAAGGCATAAGACCCTCCTTGTGATTTTCACGCCCCAGTGATACCTAATGTGTAATGCATCAGCAAAAGGCGTAGTATTTTACTTTTACAGTAAGCAATGAAAATTAAAATATCAAACAGTTAAAAAAGGTAGATTTGATCGGGAAAATTCAACAGCATCCCCAAACAGGGAAACTGTGGCGAAACTCTTGATTTGCCATTGACACGTATTCTTCAAAATACTGGAAGAACCTACGACAAAAGTAGCTCTTAGAAGTATATATAAGTATTACAAAGCAGGGACTTATAAGTCAAATAATCTTTTACGGTTTGTTTTATTAACGCGAGTTAATAAGCAAAAGGGAATACAAATAAATGATATATTATTTAGGACTCATCGGCATAGCAGCCTTTTCCATCACTGGCGTTATCGCAGCAGGCAGAAAAGGGATGGATATATTTAGCATTGTTCTGCTTGGTGTAGTAACAGCCCTCGGTGGCGGCACCCTAAGAGATATAATTATTGACGTTAACCCTGTTTTCTGGATTGCTGATCTGTATTATCTTTGGGTAGCAGTACTGGCCTCGATAATGACCTTTTTCTTGGTTCGGCATATCAATAATGTCTACAGCTTCCTGCTCTTTGTCGATGCATTCGGTCTGTCGCTCTTTACTATCCTTGCTACGGAAAAGACCCTGCTCCTAGGTTTTTCAAAACCTATCGCTATTTTAATGGGTATTATCACCGGCGCCGCAGGTGGCATGCTCCGCGATATATTAACAGGCAGAATGCCACTTATCCTGGGAAAAGAATTTTACGCTACGCCTGCTTTGCTTGGGGCACTCGTATTTATCCTGCTCGGTTCTTTTTTCCCGCTTCACGATTTTAACCGAGTCTATGCCATAACCATTATTTTTCTCCTACGGGCATCGGCCATCCAATGGGGCCTGTATTATCCGCAATGGCTTATTTATAGCGAAAAGAATAAAAACTAAGGAGCTGTCCGTAAATAAGTTGGACAATATCGCGCTCATATTTAGGTTAGCTTTGGGTGATTGAAGATCAGTCAAAGATGACCTGAAGATGCGATGCGAGATGTTCAAGTTATTTCCGGACAACTCCTAACCAACCAGACTCACTGCAGACAAACCAGGGCTCAAGGCTATGATAAAGAGACCTATTCAGCGAAAACCACAAACCTCCCCTTACCCTCTATCTGTAACGGCTCAGCAGTGCTCCAAATACGTTCGAGCAGGATGGATAACTAGAGTAATGCTCTGTTTTCCTGCCTGATCGTGTGTAGAGGTAAGCGCAGACTCCGTGGGGGTGCTGCTGAATGGTTATGATAAAGAAAGGTTATCAATCAGCCGGGTTCTGCCATACTGCAGGGCACAGGCGACATGCGACTTACCATCTATTTTTTCAAGGTAATCCAAAGTATCAGGATGAAAAATCTCAAGGTAATCCTCCTTGACATCCGGAACATTCTTTTTCCAATACTCGCGTACAGCCTGCTTGACCACCGCCACTTCTTTTTCCCCTTCCTGTACCAGCCGACAGCCAACCTGCAGTCCTTTATTTATATGTGGGGCTCTGGAACGCTCTTCTGGAGCAAGGTATACATTACGGCTGCTCAAGGCTAATCCGTCAGCTTCGCGGACAATGGGACATCCATGAATTTCGGTGGGGATATTCAAATCATTAACCATACGACGGATTATCGCTAGCTGTTGCCAGTCTTTCTCACCGAACACGGCAACGCTCGGAAGGGTCAGCATAAAAAGCTTGGTCACCACCGTACATATACCTCGAAAAAAAACAGGCCGACTGATACCACAAAGACGTTTTGCCATATGGGGTACTTCCACCCATGTCATATGATCCTCTACATACATCGCGCCTGCTTCCGGCGCAAACAAGACATCGGTACCCTCGGCCTCTGCAATAGCTGCGTCCCTCTCCAAATCACGTGGATAGGTATCCAGGTCTTCATTTTCACCAAATTGTGCAGGATTGACAAAAAGAGTAGTAATGAGTTTTTCGCTGTTAGCTCGAGCATACTGCATCAAACTCTTATGCCCTTCATGAAAATAGCCCATGGTAGGGACGAGGCCCGTTTTCACACCTGAAAATCGCCATTGGTAGCAAAGGTCGCGTAATTCATCTAAACTTGTAATTATCTGCATATCAACCTTGGTCGGTGAGAAGAAATCAATGACCACTCCTCACTCTTATAATTAATGTGTTTGAAGTACGAACAATCGAAGCAGTAGCGTCCTGCGCAAAAAATCTCCTGACAGGAAAAAATGGAGCATCATTACCTGGAAAACCTGACTCCATGCCCCACTCATTTTGTATGGATATACTGAGTCGAAAAAATACTACCCTATCAAAATTAAGAATGTAACTACTTTATATGGTTTAAGTGTTTCCCTAGGAGCCTGTCGGATAATAGGATTTCTTTCTCAGATCAGGTAAGCGTAGACTCCGAGGCATTTTCAGGAAATCAAGCACAGCCATATGACTGATATCGGAGTCTGCGCTTACCTGCGAGCATTGATTTTCTGGAAATAACGCCGATATGGGAGAAAAGGACATTATCCGACAGGCTCCTAGATTTCTTTAACTGGTTGTTCATAGTGGGCTACGTCCCACCAGTTAAAGGAATCTAGGTGCGAGAAAAAACAAGCAAGATACGTCAGAACAGCGTTGACGAGACACTAGCACTGCTTTCTCATAAACATTGTGACAAATTGCCAATTACACTCATTTTTTTTTGTGTTGAGCACTGGCACATGGAGTTACAAATTCCCACAATGTTTATGAGAAATGTTGGCTAGCGACTCTACATTATCGTCATATTTCAAATGCCCACCTTACACATACAGAACAACAACACGCTTTTATTTCCACGCGACCACCCTGCAGAAGTCCTCTCCACGCCACCCGACTGTAGTACATTTTTGTAAATTGCAAAAACATAACGATACAAATATGTAAACAACAAACATCGCCATGCCCCCTCACAAAAGGGGCACCCCAGATAACAGCCTGTATAAACTTACATTTCCACAACAATATTCTTCCTGGCACCTCCCTTGCTTTATCCTCAGC
>JAUVLX010000034.1 GCA_030600525.1 Desulfobulbus sp.
CGCCTATGGATTCAGCGGCGGTGGTGGATTCGTGCCGCAGGCAGCTATGCATGATTCACGCATCAAGGCAATTGCGATGAGTTCCGCCGTGGTGGATGCGCATCCCCTCTTTGCTGCAATGCCGGTCACCCATGCAGATGAGCAGGAGATTGCGTCATGGACCAGTTTTCATGGCAATATAGTTAAAGCCATTAATTGGCGCTGGGGTGTTCCCATAGACAAACCATCTGCGCTTATTGAGGCAAATCGAGGATTTTCATTTGATCCTGCCAAAGTGACTGTCCCTGCATTACTTTTGGTTGGTGAAGGTGAATTTAAGAGCGAAGAAACCAAACGACAACAAAATCTCTGCATAGACCAACTACCCAACCCCCTAAAGAAACTGGTCATCACTCCTGCAAACGAGGGTGCTTCCAACCATTGTGTCATGGAAAACCGCAGTCTTGTTGGGCAGGTACTGTTCGATTGGCTGGATGAAGTTTTAACTCAGTAAGAGAAAAATCTTTATGAAGCCCGGAAAATATCGTTATCTCTACAATTTCATCGTTACCAACGAAAATACATGCTTATCGTTCCGTTAACAGCAGTCGGAATTACAATTTAGCGAACATCCTCAATTTTAAGGATCGTGCCAGGTATGGTGTTCGCTGGAGGCACTTGAGGCTACCCAAAACTCAAACCAATAGGGAACCGATATGAAAATAGCAATGATAGGACTAGGACGCATGGGCATGAACATGGTTCGCCGTCTAATGCAGCATGACATCGAAGTGGTTGCCTATAACCGTAGCGCAGACAAGGTGGATCAGATCAAGGAGGAAGGCGCCATCGCCGCGTATACGTTACAGGAGATCAAAGATCAGCTTGAACCACCGCGAACGGTCTGGTCTATGCTTCCGGCGGGTCCTGCCACTGATGCCGTCATGGAGCAACTCAAGGAATTACTCGACGAAGGAGACACCGTCATCGAGGGTGGCAACTCCCACTACAAGGATGATATCGTCAACTCCAAAGAAATGGCGGACAAAGGCATCAAGTATCTCGACGCAGGTGTGTCCGGTGGTATTTGGGGTTTAAAAGTTGGCTACTGTACCATGGTTGGCGGCCCAAAAGACGAGTTTAAACGACTGGAGCCGATCTTCAAAGCCCTAGCCCCAGAAAATGGCTATATGCACTGTGGTCCTGCCGGGGCTGGCCACTTTGTAAAAATGGTCCATAATGGTATCGAATATGGACTGATGCAGGCATACGCCGAAGGATTTGCGCTTATTGAAGATTCCCCTTTCGGCGAGAATATCGATTTCGGTGAACTCTCTGACCTGTGGAATCAGGGCAGCGTCATTCGCTCATGGCTCCTGGAATTGGCCGCAGATGCCTTTAAAAAGTCAGAACGCCTGGAAGACCTGGAAGGATATGTAGACGATTCTGGCGAAGGCCGCTGGACGGTGATGCAATCGGTGGAAACTGCAACGCCAACGCCTGTGTTGACAATGGCTCTTATGGAACGTTTTGCGTCCCGCCGTCCAAATGATTTCCGTAATCGTTTTCTGTCAGCACTGCGTCGCGAGTTCGGCGGTCATGCGGTTAAGGCAGCAGAGGAAAAGTAAATGGCTGATCCTATTTTGTCTGATATCTGTCAGTATACCGCGCCCGAAGACCCATGCGCTGTAGTTGTGTTTGGCGCAACGGGCGATTTAGCAGCGCGTAAGATTTTACCATCGTTGTATGATTTACTTAGCTCGAAACGACTACCCGACCCTAACATGGTTGTGGGCGTATCCCGTACCAAGCTTACCCATGAGGAATTCAGGGGCCGCATCAAGGCGATTTTCATAGAGACCGGGGTGGACATGCAATGTTGGGATGATTTCGCCTCTCGCCTCTTTTACCGAAGTGTGGACTATGGTGACATAGAAACTTTCACCAACCTCGCCAGTTTCATAAAGGACAAAGAGTCGGAATTAGGTACACAAGGCAACCGGATTTTCCATCTTTCAGTCCCCCCTATTGCGTACGAGTCCATCGCTAAATCTCTCGCGCAGAGTGGCCTTGCCGAGGAACGGGAAAACTGGGTGCGACTCATAGTAGAAAAACCGTTCGGCTATGATTTGCAAAGCTCTCGCCAGCTGGCGAATGCCCTTTCGCAGGGATTTAAAGAAAACCAGATATACCGCATTGACCACTATCTCGCCAAAGAGACAGTACAGAACATGCTCATGTTCCGGTTTGCCAACGCGATATTCGAGCCGCTGTGGAATCGCCAGTATATCGAATCCGTGCATATCACTTCTGCCGAGTCTCTTGGCGTAGAACATCGGGCAGACTTCTATGACCATACGGGTGTGCTGCGTGACATGTTCCAAAACCACATGATGCAACTCCTTTCGTTGGTGGCCATGGAACCGCCGTCCATTTACGATGCTTACCGAATTCGCGATGAGAAGGCTAAAATATTTCGTTGTCTGCGGCCCTTCCCCATGGATGATTTAGACAATCATCTTATTCTCGGTCAGTACTCGGCCGGGATGGTTGGTAAGAAGTCCGTACCGTCTTATGTCGAAGAACGCGACGTGGCACCGGATTCTAACACGCCCACCTTTGCTGCTATGAAAGTGTATATCGATAACTGGCGTTGGCAGGGGGTGCCATTTTACATTACGTCTGGCAAACGGATGTCTGCTAAACGCACAGATATTCAGGTGAAATTCAAGGAAGTACCGCACTCAATGTACAGAAACATCCTTGGTAATCATATTACAGCCAACACGCTGATTTTTTCCATCCACCCAAAAGAAGAGGTGCGCCTCACCTTTCAGGCCAAAGAACCTGGTCCTGCGATGTGCCTTCGCAACGTGAACATGGATTTCGACTACGCCTTGGGCAGCGTTATTCGTGTTAGCGCATACGAAAAAGTGCTTCTCGATGTGCTTATGGGTGACCATACACTCTTCTGGCGTCAGGACAGTGTAGACCTCTGTTGGGAGTTTCTGACCCCTGTGCTCAAGGAATGTGATTGCCCAGATGATGCTGAACGGCTTCACCTCTACAAGGCAGGGACTGACGGCCCCAAACAGGTTCGAAGCTGGATGGGAATGTAAGGAGACATGGATGGCAGATTTCCATGTATTTAAAGGCCCCGAAGAGCTGAGCCAGGCTGCAGCAAGGTTATTCATTGACTGTGCACACAAAGCCATCGATTTGCGCGGGCGTTTTATTGTAGCCTTGTCAGGTGGTTCTACCCCCAAGCGGCTCTTTCACATTCTGGCCGAAGATCGGAATTGCAAAGCTATGCCGTGGGAAAAAATGCTCATTTTCTGGGGTGATGAAAGGGCTGTGGGGCCTGATCATGAATGGTCCAACTACAAGCTTGCCCAGGATCATCTTCTCGCCCATGTGCCAGTACATGAAAAGAATGTTTTTCGCATCAAAGGCGAACTTGGCGCGAAACTCGCCGCCGAGGACATGCGTCAGGATATGATCAACATTTTTGGCGATCAGGGTGTCCCTCGCTTTGATCTCGCCCTGCAAGGAATGGGTACGGACGGGCACACAGCGTCGCTCTTCCCTGACACGGATGCACTGACAGCCACCGACTGGGTGGTCTCGGTGATCGCTCCGCCAGCCAACCCGAATGTTGATCGCGTGACGATTACCCTCCCCGTGCTCAATGCCGCCCGTTTGTCGCTTTTCCTCGTGGCAGGGAAAGGCAAACGGCAGATCATTTCCGAAATCAGAAACGACCCCACAGCACCCTGGCGTTACCCTGCCGCCTGTGTTAAGGCTGAGAAAACCATCTGGTATGTAGACGACGACGCTTTCGATTCAACATTAGCAGACAAATGACAGATCGTTAAGCGTAATCAGAAAATATGATGATAAGAAAAGCGAGAAAAGAAGACTCGCTTAATTTAGCAGTATTATCCATTCAAGTCTGGTTACACACCTATGCGACAAATGGTATTCGCAATGAAATATCCCGCTTTGTACTTGATACCTTTACGGAAGCGTATTTCGAAAAAACAATAGAAAATCCAAACTATCAAATCTTAGTTGCCACAAAAGACAAGCACCTCATTGGTTATGTAAGGGCACATTTTGCATCATTCTGGCAAGATGCGTCAAACGGCTACGAAATTGATAAATTATATGTGCAAGAACACTTTCAGGGCAGAGGCTTAGGCAAACGCTTGCTTGCAGAAATATCTACTCAATGCGGTGGTACGTTTTGGCTCTCTACCTGGAAGTACAACCATAAAGCGCTGGGATTTTACAAGCACCTTGGCTTTATCGATATAGGGACCAGGTATTTTGAATTTGGAGGAGAAGCACATGAAAATTGTGTTCTGGCAATCAAACAAGAACGTGTTTAGCCCTTATGTTAGCAAAGGACGACGATGACGGAACGAAGCGGTTTACTTTTCTCAACCTGTGGCAATTTACTGATCGGTGTTGTTGGCGTTACGGTTGCTCTGCTAAGCCATTCACAGGCCATCCTCCTGGACGGCTTGTTCAATCTCACCTATGTTGCCACCGGACTTTTCACCCTTCGAGTCGTGCGCCTTGTGCATCGGGGAGACGATGAACGCTTTCCAGCTGGCTATGGCTTTTTTGAGCCGCTCATCAACGGTATTAAGGGTTTGATGGTTCTGGGAGTATCTGCCATGGCACTGGTCGGCTCGGTTGAGGCACTGATGTCTGGCGGCAGGGCTATTTCACCGGGGTTGGCAACCATCTATGGTATTATCGCCACTGTCATCTGTTGGTCCATGGCCCTGATTACCCACCGTGGAGCTACCCGTACAGCAAGTCCCCTGCTCAAGGCAGATGCTGAAAACTGGCTGGTCAATGGTGCAATTTCTTCAGCCGTCCTGCTTGCTTTTATCAGTATTTTTCTTATTCAAAAAACCAGTTTTTCAACCTTCATCCCTTATATCGATCCATTGCTGGTGCTCAGCGTAGTCTTACTCTCCATATCCGTGCCGATTCGAATGGCGTGGAAGGCCCTTATGGAGCTGCTTAACCGCGCTCCTTCCAGTGAAATAACCAGTCAGGTGGAAAACATTGTTGAGCAGTGTATTGGCGAGTTACCGGTGCAGGAACTGTTTGTCCGTGTGCTGCAGCCCGGACGCACCCGAATTGTGTCAGCGCATGTTGTATTGCCAGCTAATTTTCACATCGGCAATCTTTCCACTTTAGATAACACCAGGGAACGTACCCTTATGGAACTCAAAAAAATACACCCCTCAACCATGGTCGACATGCTCTTCACCGCAGACCGATATTGGGGTGCCCCTGCCTCGGAAAACATACGATAGATATCTACAGATTTGCCGTAACAAGGCAATTACCTCTTAAGTAACAAAATTTCATTACCAAATGACAGATAAACAACCACCACAAACACTGCAAACAGTTCTGCTGCCAGATGGCTCACTTCAAGTCGAGCGTGACCTCAAAAACAGTAAACAGGCAAAGAGCAGTACCCTGTTACAACAGGAGATCTTTTCTGTTTACAAAAAAGACCGCGGGAACTGGCTCCTCTTTCTTGGCTTTTCCGACCCGGAAGTGCCTCTCCCGGATTCCCTTGAGTTCTGGCGTCGCTTCAGTGCGCTCTTTGTTCATAATCTACGACTGACCCCAGATTTGGAAGAACTCCGTCATAAGGTAAAAATCCCTCTCCCCCAGCAGGGGGTTACCAAACTACTGGAAACCCTTCCGGCAATGGTTGGCGGCGAATATATCAACTCCACACTCCTGTCGACATTCTGGTCTGCCCTGACCACCTCTTTTACCACGTCCATTAAAAAGTTTTCCGGCTCTGTCACCGAATTTATCCATCATTATTCACCCCGCAGTCATCTTTTAGGGAGAATTTATTTCCATCTTGTTGAAAATAAAGATGACGAGGCACCCTTTGCCTTTCTGGCCACCTATTCCACCCGAATGGGAGGGAAGGGACAATCAAAACATCTGCCCCTGAAGTATGCCCTGCAGGAATACCAGGACGACAACAATAAGCTGCTGGAGTTATTGACCACTGTTTATGAGGCCGCAAAAGAGAGTACGCTTATCACAGAACTGCTGGAGAGCAACGATCTCTTTTCTCCTCTGGCCTGGACCAGCCATGATGCGCACACTTTTTTACAGGAAGTTCCGCTCTACGAGGAGGCAGGTATCCTCTGCCGTATTCCTGATTGGTGGAAGGTTAAAAGCACAAGGGTTACACTGAAAGTCAGCCTTGGTGAACAAAGACCGACAATGGTGGGAATGGCTGCCCTACTGGATTTTTCCCCAAGGCTAATGCTAGGAGACGATGAACTCTCAATAGATGAAGTAAAGCGCCTTCTCGATGAAGTTGAAGGACTAGCCTTCATCAAAAACAAATGGGTAGCCGTTGATCGAGAAAAGCTTGAGCAGACGCTGTCCGCCTATGAAGAAGCGCAAAAACTGGCAGAACAGGAAGGTTTAACCCTGGCAGAGGCCATGCGCCTGCAACTACAATCCAGCACGAAATTACAGCTAACAGCCGACGCGGAGGTACTGGAAATTGAACATGGTGAATGGCTGCAATCAGTTTTTCAAAAGATGACACACCCCGAGCAACTGCCGGAAGTGCAGACTGATGAACATTTCAAGGCTCAACTGCGCCCCTATCAGCAAGATGGACTGCGTTGGCTCTGCGAACTCAATGGACTTGGCTTTGGAGCCTGCCTGGCCGATGACATGGGACTGGGGAAAACGCTACAGGTTCTGGCCTTTTTAAATGTCCTTGCCGGGAGTCGCCGAGGAAAAACCAAACATGCCGCCTCACTGCTCATCATTCCAGCATCTTTGCTCGCCAACTGGGAGCAGGAGATACAAAAATTCTTTCCAAATATGAAGGTGTTTTTTGCCCACCCATCAATGCATAAATCTCACCGGGTAAAAGCGCCAACAGAGGAAGAATTGACTTTCTTTGATCTGGTTATCACCACCTATGCCCTAGCCCAGCGTTATGACTGGCTGGCTGAGTATAACTGGAACTATGTTATTCTTGATGAAGCACAGGCTATCAAAAATCCGGCCACAAAACAGACCAGAGCAGTAAAACAGATTCCTGCTGTCAATCGTATAGCCATGACCGGTACACCCGTGGAAAATCGCCTGAGTGATCTCTGGTCATTATTTGATTTTGTAAACCCTGGCCTGTTAGGTACGAGCAAAGAGTTTACCACCTTCAGTAAAGGGCTGGCCGATCATCCCGATGGATATGGACGCCTGCGCAGAATGACCGCTCCCTTTATTCTGCGACGCCTTAAAACCGACACCTCTATTATCAGCGACCTACCCGATAAAGTAGAGATGAAGAGCTGGGCAGAGTTGAGCCGAAAGCAGACAGCTATTTATCAGCAGCTAGTAGATAAGATGACTGAGATGCTGGAATCCGCCGATGGTATTCAGCGTAAAGGTATGATTTTAGCGGCACTAACCAAATTTAAACAAATCTGTAACCACCCTGATCAATATGCAGGGGTGACGGGCTATAATGAAAAAGAGAGTGGTAAATTTGCACGACTCCGTGAAATAAGCACAACCATCCATGAAAAACGGGAACAAATGCTGATTTTCACCCAGTTCAAGGAGATGACAGAGCCACTGGCGCATTTCCTTGAAACAATTTTCGGACGCCCCGGTCTCATCATTCACGGCAGCGTTGCCGTAAGTAAACGTAAAAAAATCATCGAACAGTTTCAATCAGATGAGTATATTCCTTTTATGGTGCTTTCACTCAAGGCAGGGGGAGTAGGGTTGAACCTGACCCGTGCCAATCATGTTGTTCATTTTGACCGCTGGTGGAATCCAGCCGTAGAAAATCAGGCCACTGACCGTGCTTTTCGTATTGGCCAGCAGAAAAAAGTTATGGTACATAAATTCATTACCAGGGGTACCATAGAAGAAAAAATTGATGCGATGTTAGAGGAAAAGGCGAAACTTTCCGCTGACGTGTTAGCTGCCAGCGGTGAAAATTGGCTTACGGAAATGAAAAATGATGAGTTATCCGATCTTTTCAGGCTTCAGTAAGGGGTGAAGAAATAAAATATGAGCTACTACGATTACCCAAAATATGTGTCTGTTGCCGAAAAAAAAACCACGGCTCAAAAAAAGATTAAGCAGTTACGGAAAAAAAATCCTAACATCCGCCCTGTAATTCTTGAAGGAAATGCTCTGGCTACAACCTGGTGGGGCAAAGCGTGGAATAAAAACCTTGAGAGCTATGCTGACTACAGTAACCGTATCGGCCGTGGCCGCAGCTATGTCCGGCATCTTGCGGTGGTTGATCTCCAAATTACTGCCGGAAAAGTTACAGCTCTTGTCCAGGGCTCCATGGGCGCGCCCTATAAGGTGGTAATTTCCATCAAAAAGATGAAACAAAAAGACTGGCAGAGTATCAAAAAGGAATGCCAGTCCCGTCTTTCTTCCCTGCCAGATCTGCTGGCCGGAAAAATCCCCAAGGCGCTGCAAGAAATCTTTATGATTCAGGGCCAAGGGCTTTTCCCTACTCCTTCAGAAATAAGCTTTGACTGCAGCTGCCCGGACTGGGCCTCCATGTGTAAACATGTTGCTGCCACTCTGTATGGTGTAGGCGCACGTCTTGACGAAGACCCTGCTCTCTTTTTCACTTTACGACAGGCTACCATTGATGATCTGGTCAGCCAGGCAGTGCAAGGTAAAGCATCATCAATAATAGAAAAAACAACAACGAAAAGCAGCAGTAAGGTTATCGCGGATGATAAACTCTCTGATCTGTTTGGTCTTGATATGGATGATCTTGTTCCGGTCAAACCCGTCAAGAAAACCAAGCCAAAGGTGAAGAAGGGAAAAGCGACACCGCAAAAAACCTTGCAGGAATTCCCCACGGCAATTGCTCTGGTTGAACATTGCGTTAATCAAAGCAAGGATGGTTTCAGCATCAAGGAGCTGCAGCAGAGCACTGGTTTTGGAGCCAAAAAATTATATGGTATTCTTTTTCGTCTGAAAAAACAGGGTAAGGTGAAGTGTCCCGCTTACGGTGTCTATCAAAAGATTCTCTCCAAATAGCCATAACTGGGCCAACGGTCCAAAAAGGTTCCCATTAACATCCACTGCTGCTTTCGCAGGGTGTTCCCTGTCATACTCTTTTTCCAACATAAATTCAGATCGAGTGATGTCCGATTTAAATTTTACAAGCGACAGTGTTTTTTCTTTGCGAAAAAAGAAAAAATTACGCGCAAGTCCCTAACCGAACACTACTGATTAGCACCCTTTTCCAAGTCCCTTTTTTGCTGTTATTTGTCTTTACTATCAAACATCAAGATACCCTGTTCATCACGCGAAACAGATAGAAATTTCCTATTTGCTAAATAGCATCGCCATATAGTAATGTTGCTCGGTTTTCATACATCATTTCTACTTGGAGGAACTCAATGAGGAAAAATATTTTTTCAATACCAATAGTTATCACTGCGGCTATTCTTTTTCTGTTTTCTGCATCATGGTCCATCGCATCTGATGATCTATCGTCCTTTGCTCAACAAAAAGGAACCCTTCGTATTGCTGGCGGAACAGCGCATATCCCAGTGATGAAGGAGGCTGCTAAACAGATCATCAACTTTAATCCAAAAATTCACATCTCAATTGCCGGTGGTGGGTCCGGTCTTGGTATCAAACAGGCTGGAGAGGGATTGGTTGATATTGGTAACGCTGGCCGCAAACCCAGTGACCAGGAAATCCAAAAATTCGATTTAAAACTCCTTAAATGGGCTGTGGACGGAGTTGGAGCAGTAGTACACCCCACCAATAAGGTACAGTCACTCACCAGTACCCAGCTCCAGGATATCTATTCTGGTAAGATCGGAAACTGGAACGAAGTCGGTGGTATTGATCGCCAAATCGACCTGTTCACCAGGGATGAAGCCAGTGGTACTCGAAAAGTTTTTTGGAAAAAAGCACTGGCAAAGGGTGATATTTCCACCAAGGCTAACGTTGTCGTTTCCAATGGTGCCATGAAAACTGCTGTTGCGGGCGACCCGTTTGCCATCGGCTTTGTCTCTGTCGGCCACATAGATGGATCTGTTACTCCGGTGGCTCTTGATGGAATAACTCCCACCTTGGAAACCGTTCGCAGCGGTAAATACGGCGTAGCCCGTGGTCTGTATAGCCTGACCAAAGGAGAACCGACCGGACTTGCCAAACTGTTTCTTGACTTCCTGGTAAGCCCCACTGGCCAGCAGATTGTTGCAGACAAGGGATTTATACCGGTCAGGTGATGCTACGGAGCTATTCGCTGAGCGAATACACATTTTTAACAGCGGCAGTTTTCAGCGGGATGCTCACCGCCGCTGTCTTTTGTTTCCTCTTCTATTTCGGATTGCCCTTGCTGCAGTCAGGCCAACTGGCTGATTTGCTGTTTTCTTCCTGGTCACCCGGCAAAGGGTTGTATGGCATTTATCCAATGCTGCTCTCCAGTTTAACCCTGGCCTCTCTCAGTATGCTCATTAGTTTTCCGGTGAGCATTGGCTGCAGTTTTATCATTACCGCCCTTGCACCGATTCGATTGCGACGTGTCCTGCTAGCCATGATACGAGTGATGACCGGCATCCCTACCGTAGTGTACAGTTTTGCCGCCCTGTTTTTTTTGGTACCGCTCATGCGCAACCTTATCGGGCATGGAAGTGGAATGAGTATCCTCACGGCTGCACCGGTGCTCGCTCTGGTTATAGCACCGACCATGATACTTTTTTTTGTGAACAGCTTTAACAAGGTCTCACCCCGCTTTACTCTGGCAGCAGAAGCTCTTGGCTGTACTAAAATACAAAAGATTCTCTACGTAATATTGCCCCAGGCATGGCCAGGGGTTATCAATGGTGTTCTGCTGGGGTTTGGTCGGGCCATGGGTGACACCATGGTCAGCCTGATGCTTGCTGGAAACAGTACCGCAGTTCCGGAAGCCGTAACCGATTCTGCCAGAACCCTTACCGCGCATATAGCCCTTGTCCTGGCTTTTGATTTCGATTCAATGGAATTCAAATCCATTTTCGTCTGTGGACTCTGTCTCTACCTGCTGACAGCTTCGCTGATGTTGCTCTTTCGCCTTTCTACTGCGTATTTTTCCAAGGGGAGATGATGCGCAAACTTGTTGAAACCTGTATCACTGCGTTCTCCTGGATCGCACTTTTCCTACTGATAGCGGCCCTTTTCACCCTTATCGCGTATCTCGTGCAAAAGGGGGCCAGCAGTATTGAATTAGGCCTGTTCTTTGGTGACACCTCACCTCTGGATGCGTTAATGCTCAAGCGACAGGTCTTTGACGGACTTTTCCCAGCCATCGCAGGTACTCTTTTTCTTATAATCGGCTCAATGTTGATTGCCATACCGATCGGTGTTGCTGGTGGCGTATACCTGGCAGAGTATTGCAGGGGAAAGATGAAACCGCTGTTTAATCTGACCTTTGACATCCTGGCTGGAGTGCCTTCCATTGTGGTAGGATTGGCAGGCCTTTTGCTGACAATTGTACTAAATCGACATTTTCCTGGCCAAATTGCTCCCTGCCTTTTGCTTTCCTGTTGCTGCCTGGCCTTACTGGTTCTTCCGTATCTTATTCGAACCACGCAAACAGCACTTGAATCCATTGACCCGCTCATCCGCAAGACAGCACCAGCACTCGGGGCTTCAAGGTTGCAAAACATTACACAGGTATTGCTGCCACACTCCATAAATGACATTGTTTCCGGTATCATTCTGGCCACTGGCCGCTGCGCAGAAGACACTGCAGTGATCATGCTCACCGGAGTTGTTGCAACAGCCGGTTTCCCCCGATCCCTTTTCGGTCAGTACGAAGCGCTCCCCTTTTATATCTACTATATTTCGTCTCAATACACCGGCCCTGACGAATTAGCCCAAGGCTTTGGAGCTGCCATCATTTTGTTGCTGCTCTGTATCGGGCTGCTGGCCCTTGCTCTGTGGATACAACGACGATTTACAAGCTTCTTGCTCTTCAGGTAATGATTGTGAACACAAACATAAAAATTCAAACACATTCGCTTTGTTTTTATTACTACAAACAAAAGGTGCTGCGAGATATCAGCCTCCAACTTCCTGCCAATAAGATTACCGCGATTACAGGCCCATCAGGATCGGGCAAGTCTACCTTACTCATGGCCTTTAATAGACTGTGGGAAGAAATTGAGGGTTGCAAAATTTCAGGAAATGTTTTCATGAATCTCAATGGCCAAAACACCAATATTTACGCCCCCGCACTCCCTGTGCTTGAACTGCGTCGTAAGGTCGGGATGGTGTTTCAACAGCCCAATCCCCTGCCCATGTCCATCAGCAAAAACATCGCTTTTCCCCTGCGACTGGCCCACATAAGCAACAAAAACCTTATCAGTGACAGCGTCGAAGCATCACTCAGGAAAGTATCTCTGTGGGAGGAAGTCAAGGATCGTCTTAACGATGATGCACGATTGCTCTCTGGTGGTCAACAACAACGACTTTGCCTTGCAAGAGCCCTTGTATTGAGCCCTGAAGTCCTGTTACTTGATGAACCCACTTCTTCACTTGACCCAGAGGCGAGCGCTGCCATAGAGGAACTCCTACTTTCTCTGAAAACAAAATGCACCCTGGTTATGGTTTCCCATTACCAGGACCAGAT
This sequence comes from Desulfobulbus sp., assembly GCA_030600525.1. Classification (GTDB taxonomy): domain Bacteria; phylum Desulfobacterota; class Desulfobulbia; order Desulfobulbales; family Desulfobulbaceae; genus Desulfogranum. The sequence goes on from JAUVLX010000034.1 coordinate 12,671, forward strand.
TCAACGTATAGCGGATCGTCATGTTAAGGTTTTAAACGGGCAATGCAGCATCAACCATAGGCAAGCCTAAAGGACATGCAACCCATTGCCAAGGAATTGAGATCCTCAGCCAATGAGGACTCTTTGTAGCCATAACTTCACTCTTTGGCACATCATTTTTCATACACAAAAAAAAGCTCGCAACCTAACAGGAAGAAGAGACTTCCTGCCGGCATTGCGAGCCCTTTCAAGCTGCAAAATCGCAGCTAATACTCAAATATCTGATGTAGCTTGCAGGTTAATACATCATCCCACCAACATAAATTCCGGCCCCAACAAGAAGTTTTTTTGACGGAACTCTATAGATATAAGTAATTTTTTTAGAGGGTGATTTTTTACCGGGCTTGGGCCACATATAATCCACCCATCCCTCTCCTGGATTCTTTGCCACATTGACGAAACTAACAAATATCGCTTTACCGATGGAATCGGTTTCTAAAAGCACATGTTTTTGCAGCATAAGTTCAGGCTGCATGGGATGCGCTATCACCTTTCCCTCCAAATCCATTAAAAACACATAAGAATCTTTCCAGACAAAGGGACCGTGAGGATCGCTGATTATTTTAATAGCTTCATCCAGGCCTTTGGCATTTACGAGTGCTGCTGCTTCATGGCTCTTGGCAACGCATTCTTCGGTTGTTGCCTTTTCCACAGCAAATGCCTGAGAGGACAAAAGAACCAAAACTGAAAGTGCTAGAGCAATAAGGGGTTTTCGCATTGTATATATCCTTTTTTTATTTCTTTTCATAAAACCCACCGTAAGAGACGGATGAGTCAGGGCCTGTCCTTAAATGAGAAGTGATAGTCAAATTCAGGTAAGCTCCAACTCCGAAACGTGTAAAAAACTTTACCGCAAAAATATCATTGATATTTCGAAGATAAAACATTTAACACACCGCAGAAATTCGGAAAAAATACCTTTGTGGAATGGCCACTATTTGATCCATGCCCTTCCCACCGGCAGAACATTTCTACCAAATACCTGTGCATAAATAGCACTGGCCATCATATACCAGGCTGCGGCGGCACAAAGTAAAAGCTCATACCCTGCAACTTTTGTCATTTGAGGATAACCAAAATGTGCCAGGTCAAGAAGAATGAAGCCAATCAGAAGCAGGGTAAAAGTTAATCCCATGGCTCCATGAACTTTCATAGCCGGAATCCACATGATAAAGGTATAAATCGTCCAGGCTACCAAATACCAGCCAACGTCAGTTGTGCTGCAATGATAAATGTTAAAATGGTTAAGGATAAAAATTATCCCAAGGCCTATCCAGAAGGCCCCGTAGGATACAAAAGCGCTATAGCCAAAATTATTGCCACATTTAAACTCCTGAAAACCGGCATACATCTGGGCAAAACCGCCATAAATAAAGGCAAGTGCTACAATCGGCCCAATATCACATAAACCAATATTGTGCACTTGCAAAAGCATGGTAGTTAAGGCGAATCCTGCAAGCCCGACGACTGCCGGATTTCCTTGAGCTGTTTCTCCATTCGACATTAAATGAACCTCCTGGCAAAAGATAATAAAAAGCCACCCCCAACGGGGGTGACATTGGGTGACCACCTCAAAAGAAGGCACCTACGCCCTCTACCTCCAGCAGGGATAAAATTGCCCCTGTCTATGCAAAACAATCTTTGTATTCTCTGCTTACAGATTGATGTTTGCTTCATCTCACCGGGAATCTCTGCCCAACACAACCGCCACTTGCCCTTTAAAAACCCACCGCTATCGGGCACCTCATCTTTGAAAAATTCAAAATCTCACTGAAGCACATCTCAAAGCAACAGATCATGAGATTAATTTCTTCTATTGCCATATCCTTCGCGCCACACTACGCCGCCAAAAATTTACACTTAAAGCGAAATAACTATTTACAGGATTAAGCACAAAATTTTATCCAACATTCACCACACTCCCTTTTACACTTTTTGCACCCATAACATATTTATTCAAAAATTCCCTGTTATTTCTATTAGTTAAGAAAAAATATTGATAAGATTAATGTTGATTACCACAATGTTCCACCACTTTCAGCAGCCACCGTGGGAAAGGTGAAGTCTTCACTGCAACACAAAGAATCTGGCTAGTAACTTGTGCCCGTCCATAAATGGTATTTAGGCCCGATAGCCTGGAATACGCAGCAACCTCCGGGGTGTCAATATTACGTGAATTGATGCCAATAAATGGGCGATTAGCAGCGGGGGATTTAACTCTCAGGTCTCTGCTAAACTTTTTGTGTTGATGAATGACAGAAGTGTCTACAATTCGTTCTATTCAAGCGTTTACCGGAAGTGTAGGACACGAGATTGAAAGACATTGAGCGCATTGAGATGATACGCGTGCCAGGAGCGACTGCCTGGGCATGAAGATTGTGGTAGAGGGGATTGAGACCGAGGATCAGTTCTGTGTGCCTAAAGCAGTATGGATGTGATGAATACCAGGGATATTATTTTCGCCTCCGGTTCCGGCAGTGATTTTCGAGAAACTCATTTAGTCAACTCACCCCTCGGCACAACCTACAAAACCCACCAGGAACAGTACCCGAAGACCAGTACATTTTCCCCTGCATGTAATCTACAAACCAATATCCGGTTGGTTTACGCCGAGAGGCGACAAAAACAAACGGCTGTTCTTTGGAAAAACAGGGGTGCAAGTATACCCCCTTTTCATTAGGGGTTGTTTCCATAAGCGACATGGCCTCTTCCACAGTAGGCATTCGCCAATCATGATACCCGGCGAATCCGTCGTTGTTCAATTGTTCTATGGCACGTTTCATATTGCGTATTGAGCAAAGATCCAATCCCCCGCACTGCCACATAAGCCCGGTTTTTTCATCCACCACGATGATCTCGTCACCGGCGTCCGCCAGAAAATTGGTAAACGCTCCCTGCGGATTCAATTGTGAATCAAAAAAATTCCAATACGTAATGATCTGCTGGATCTGATCGTCATCAAGAACCGTATATTCTGCGGGTAAGATTACCTTGGTATTGTTGAATTCTGTCCCACCCAAAGGCGGAAGCGCCTCTCCTCGATCTTCCTTAACACTCATTTCGTCAAAGGTAGGAAAAAGAAACAGGCTGTCCTCAGATTCAACGACCTCAGCAAGCAGCCACCTTTTCAAGGTTGCATTAACAGGAAAATTATCACGGGAACTAAGCGAACCGCCGTGACTTGTAATGCAATCAGTGATCAATTCCTGAGGTGCCTTAACCTCTGCCAAAATATGAACATGCCGAACGCCCCGTTCCATAAGGTACAACCGTGGAGATTTGCCCCAATTATCTACAAAAAAATAACAAACTCTCTCCTTACTGCTGGTCAGGCCCTCACTCAGTCCTTTTGCCGAAAAGGTACAAAACGCAAGATCCGGGGTCATATCCCACTCAATAGAGGCACCTGTCGTATTGCTCAATTGCAGTTTTTCAAACATATTCATGGCCACGCCCTTTTCTTAAAATGACATATATATACATTTTGAATAATTGTGATTCATTCTTTCTCCATAAGAGGGAGCCATGAATTTTGCCAGTAAAGATTAGCGTGAACTTCAATTTTGCATCTCTACCGGTGCAAAATTTATTCAGTTTTGAAGCGTCTCACAACCAGATTACGCTACTACGAAAAAAAAATAAAGTTTATCAG
>JAUVLX010000048.1 GCA_030600525.1 Desulfobulbus sp.
CAAGAGCCTTCGTTATAGTAACGCCTTAACCAGAGATTTGGACAAACAACTGCAGAAACGATTTTAAACTTCTGGAAAGAACCTTGTCCTAAAGGAACCCAACATGTTGAAATTGCTGACCAGCACCATACTCCTTGCAGCCTTTCTGATAGGATGTACACCTACAGTCCAGGTTGCGACCCCAGATAAACCCATTACCATTAATCTTAACGTCAAAATTGAACATGAAATTCAGGTGAAGATAGAAAAAGAACTTGATGATGTTATCAGTCAAGACAGTGGATTATTCTAAGAGGAGGAAAAACTAATGAAAAAATTTGTATCACTCATTTTTATTACGGTCTTTGTTGTATGTAGCAGCGCTTTCGCTCTGGACCTGCAAACCGCCAAATCGCAGGGGCTGGTCGGCGAAACCCCCAGTGGTTACCTGGCACCTGTCAAGGGTGGCAATGAGGAAGCTGCAAAGCTGGTGCAATCAATCAACACCCAACGTAAAGCGCATTACCAGAATATTGCCAACCGAAACAAGACATCACTGCAAAGCGTTGAGCACCTTGCTGGCAAGAAAGCCATTGAAAAATCACCGGCTGGTAATTTTGTACAAATTAACGGTCAGTGGAAAAAGAAATAAGACTGCGCATAAAAAAGCCCTCTGGATAGAAAACAGCTGAAGGATCAAGGCTACATTTTGCCGTGGCGGATAATGGATAGCAACAGCCAGAACCCCATAACCCCGGCTACGACAAAGCCTACCAAACCAATGATGGGGATATCATTCCAACGGGGTGGAATATCTGAAAGGACAATAAGGGAACTGCCGATTATAAGGGCGGCAAGGACGATGGCAAAGGCCACCCGATTAGAGACCCGGTCAAGCGCGACCCCAAGTGCCTGCACGCCCCGATGCTCGAACTCCATCTTCATCCTACCGCTTCGTAATTGGCGTGAAATAGCCAGTATCTCTTCCGGCATTTCCCGAAAAAAGTGGAGATAGGAAGCGGCAGTGTGACTCATTTCGCTCATGACCCGGTCAGGCTGCATCCGACCATACTGGATCTTACGCATAAACGGCTTGGCCAGGTTGATGAGTTGTAAATTCGGGTCAAGCACCAGCCCTACCCCTTCCACTGTGGCCAACGCCTTCATCATCAGGTAGAGCCCGGGTTTGATGGTCAGCTTATGCCGTGAAACCAGGCTCAGAATATCCTGCAGTATTTTTCCAGCCTCCAAGTCCCCAAGTGGTTTGTAAAGATACATATCCATCATATCTCCGAGGTCACCAGCCAAAAGGGCCTGATCTATTTCTCCGTGCTGCAGGGTAACACGCAAAAGCCCTCGGGTCACCTTACGCTCATCGCCGGCAACCAGGCTCAGTACCAGGTCGGTAAAGTCTTCCCTGTCCTTGAGTGACAGGCGTCCCATTTGACCGAAATCTATGAAGCAGACCACATTATCGGGAAGGATGAAAATATTTCCAGGATGCGGGTCGGCATGGAAAAACCCATGAACAAAGATCTGCTCCATAACCAGAACAGCACCATGCTCGGCAATCAAAGGTAGGTCTGCATCCTTGGCTGTCAGTTTCCCGATGTCAGAACACTTTATCCCGTCAATATACTCCATGACCAACAACCGCTCGCTGCTTAACTGGGGATAGACAAGGGGAACATGGACAGTGTCATTGTTCTCAAACTGGAGCCTGAAGCGCTGAATATTGGTTAACTCTATGGAAAAATCAATCTCTCTACTCAGGCTCCGTGCAAATTCATGAACAATGGCCGATGGCCGATGCCCCTGGACCTCCTCAAGATACTGTTCCATCAGTTCCGCTATGTGAGCCAAAATCTCCAGATCAACAGCTATAATGTTCTCGATTTGCGGTCGTTGTACCTTGACCACCACCTCCTCACCACCGTCAAGTACGGCCCGATGGACCTGCCCGATGGATGCCGCTGCAAGGGGTGTGGAATCAAAATAATGATACACCTGATCAGGAGCTTTCCCCATCTCCTCCTCAAAGATGGTGCACACTTCATCATATGAAAAAGGCGGGATCTTATCCTGAAGTTTGGCTAATTCATCCAGATAGTCAGCAGGAATAAAATCAGGCCGGGTGGAGAGAAGCTGACCGAGCTTAATAAAGGTCGGCCCGAGCTCTTCAAAAACAAGACGGAGTCTTTCAGGACGTGACAGTCTGGCAATCTGTTCGCGGGGCTTACGGTTGATCATCCGCAAACCGGATTCAAGATACTGGTCGATATGCAGTCGGTCGACCAGGTCATCAAAGCCATACTTAAACAAAACCCGCAGGATACGGTGATAACGGTTCAGGTGCCTGTAGGTGCGACCAATGGCACCAAGTTTACGAATACTAAACATTCCTTGCGACCCTATTCGCTACCTTCTTTCATATTTAAGGCCACTTGAAGTTCTGCGATCTGTCTTCGCAGTTCATTGACCTCATCGACAGTGGCCAGATTCAAATGCTTCACTTTCTCTTCTACCCGCCTGTTTATCCAAAGGTTGAGCTGCTCTTTGGCCTTTTCGGATTTGCTCACCAGTTCATCGACAAATTGTTTCCCCTCATCCTGGGAAATCTTGCCCTTTTCAATGAATTCTGATCGTAGCTCCTCTATTTTTTCCTTGGTCAAAAAAGCGGCACCTAATCCTGCATACACAACATTTTTCATCATTTCTTTCATTACGTCCTCCACCTTTACAGGTAATGAGTTGGTTGGCTTCTTTCACAAATTCATTTTTTATCAATATCCTTATGATAGACCTCAAATACAAAACCGGACCGGTCTAAAAACCTGCGGAGATGCTCAGTGACGGCAACACTGCGGTGCCGGCCTCCTGTACATCCTATGGCCACTGTAAAACGCTCTCTTTCCTTTTTCTGATGCTCTTCCAGCAAAAACTGGAGAAATGGTTCCAGTCTAGCCAAAAAACCATGCCCTTTCTCGTTATTAAGGACGTGCAGAGCAACTTCCGGGTCGCAACCGTTCCCTGCCTTTAATTCCGGCACCCAGTATGGGTTGGGGAGAAAACGGACATCCAGGACCACATCAGCCTCAGGATACCCATGTTTATACCCAAACGAGTACAGAACAATATCCAATGCTCACCTCCATAAGCCTGAAAAATATACATTTCTTTGTTGTAGTATTATACACGCTCAACTCTAAAGCAACAGATATAAAGAGATTCTTCATGCACAGGAACACTCGTTCATCACCATACAAAACAAAAAAAAAGGGAACAGCCAAGGCTGTTCCCTTTGATCAACTTAATGGCTGACGTCCCACTTACGTGGATGAGCACAGCATCCGAATCGAATCCGCCTTTTCATTTATCCCACGATTCAGCATCTCACGGTTGTAGGCGGCAATCACCTCCTGGCGTTTGAGCATCCCTAGCACCCACGGCTCTTCAAGTCGTTCCACCACCGGAATTTCGTCAATGCCCTTCACGTCAAAGAGCAACATCGCATCGTATAAATTATCATCAGGAGTAAGCATAATTACATCTCGGGTACAGATAGCACCGACTAAATAACAGACCCGCTGCTCTTCATCATGGAGGATAGTTTTCACATCCTGCATGGAGACAACTCCCACCATGAGCCCCTTGTGGTTAACCACCGGGAAATAAAAACTGTTCTGGGCAAAGCGAAATAATTCAAGCAAATGATTAATATTTGCATTTTCACTTATAAAATCGACATCCTCAGTAATAGCCTTACCCACACGGATGGACTTCATTATCGCCACTTCCCTGCCTTCGTGGATATCTATACCCTGCCTGGTAAAATCAACCGTATCAATGGAATCATGGTAAAAACGGGTGGCTATCATGGTCCCCAAAACAGCAGTCAACATAACCGGGACAATGACCATATTATTGCCAGTCATTTCAAAAAGAAGAAAAATAGCCGTCAAAGGTGCATGAGTAGATGCCGCCAAAAAGGCACCGATACCAACGGTAGCATAAGCCCCCAAAGATGCAGTGTATTCCGGAAGAAAATAGTGTACGACCCCACCGAAAGCACCGCCTATAACGGCCCCTATAAAGAGTGCCGGTGCAAAGACACCCCCTGCTCCGCCGGAACCAAGTGTTATAGCAGTGGCAATGGATTTCAGAAACACAAGGGCCAGCATTACCCATACGATTCCGTTACCGGCGAGGGTATTTTCAATATACTCATACCCGTCCCCCATAACCTGGGGAAAAAAAATCCCTATACAACCAATCATAAAAGCCCCAATAATCGGCTTGACTTGGGGATGGATCGGAGCCGCCTGAAACTTATCACGAATATAATAAAAAAACCGGATATGAACTACGGCAAGGAGTCCGACAACCACGGCCATAAGCGCATAGAGAGGTATTTCAACAAGATAGTTAACTATTTGAAAATCAGGAATTGGAAAAGCTGGAATCTCGCCATAATAGGCACGAGAAACAACAGTTGCAAGTGCTGAAGCAATGACAAGGGCTGCAAAGGAAGAAATCTCGTAAGTGCCGAGTAATACGATTTCTGCAGCAAAAAAAATACCTGCCAACGGTGCATTAAATATCCCAGCAATCCCGCCAGCAGAACCGGCTGCAATGAAAACCTTCATTCTCTTGCCGGAAACCCTGAATCGCTGCCCGACCTGCGAACCAACGGCACCGCCTATCTGGGCAATAGGGCCCTCCACACCGGCAGAATTTCCGGACCCAATGGTCAGCGCTGTGGCGGCAATCTTAATGAAAATATTACGCCCCTTGATAACGCCGTTTTCTAAATTCACCCTGCGCAAAAAAGCAGTCAGCCCATAACCATTTACCTTACCGGGAAAAGCGAGCGAGAGTGGTATTAGTGCGACAGCCCCTACCATTGGTAAAAGGGGCAGCAGGAGTTTTCGCCATCCACCTTCGCCAATGCGCAACAGTTCATACCCACCAACAAAAACCACCTCATGTACCAAGTCAACAGATTCACGAAAGGCAATAATTGCAAGTCCTGACATGACACCGATGAATGCAGCAATGAAAATAACCCGTGTTTGTTCACCAGGAAGAAACAGCTTTAACTTACTTCGCATACATACTCCGACAGAGTGCCACTTAGTATCACGGCGTAATATTTTTCCAACAATATGGATACAAAACCTGCCAATATCCAGACGATTTTTTTGGGGAACAAGAAGAGATAATACGACATACGTATTCACGCACCTGCTAATAAAAGACGTCAGGTATACCAAAAAGCATTACGGTTTGAAACGCTTTTTTACGAGGGATTGCAGATTTAGAATGGTAATACAAGATCCAAAGAGGAAGATACTTTTTAACTAGCATCAGGCAAGGTGATATTTACAGATTCATAATCAATGACTATAAAAAGTGAAATTGAATCAATTGATAACTTATCCCACTATTTCATAGGTAATGAATATGCCACAGCAAGACAAACAAAATCCAAATCCAGAACGAGTTGCGTTCCTTCGTCATCTGCCCCTGCAGGTAAAAGAAACAATAACAGGTGAAGAAGCACACCAGTTTATGTTTGAGGAAGAGATTCCTGAATCACTCTTTGAAAAAATCAAAGACTATATAGAAGAAGAAAACAAGTAATACCACCAGGATTTGAAGTCCTCCTCGTTGGGAGGTGGCGAACATTCTTTTCCAGAAAAAACTCATTCCCTATTCAGGGTGTGGATAAGGACTTTTCGCCCCTCTTTCATTGACGCTAGAAGACCGACTATGCTCAAAATTCTTTAACATTGCATAATCATATTTTTTAGTATATCTTGTCGCTATTTTGTAACTTTTGTTTTCTAAAAAATCGTCAGAATAAGAGATACAAAAGGCATTAAATATTAGCTTAACTGACTGGAATAACTATTGTCCGACGGATAAGCAGAAACAGGTCGTTGAATGAGGCGTCAATCATTTCACGTCGGTAGTCATATTCGTCTGGGCTTTACAAGTATTTAGGTTCTCTGTTTGCTGTAAGGAGAATTTACTTTGTTAAAACCGTTTCCGGCTCTTTTGTCGGAAAACAGTAACCACCGTATAAGGAGAATGAGCTATGTCGCGAAAAATGGTCAATATTGATGGCAACCAGGCATGTACGCATGTCGCATATGCTACCAGTGAAGTCATCACAATTTATCCCATCACACCGTCCTCTCCGATGGCGGCAGAAGCCGATGCAAAGGCTAATGCAAAACAGGAGAATATCTGGGGTTCTATCCCAGTAGTTTCTCAGATGCAATCCGAGGGTGGAGTTGCCGGCGCGCTGCATGGTTCGCTGAACTCAGGCGCTCTCTGTACAACATTTACCGCATCCCAGGGCCTGCTGCTGATGCTGCCCAACATGTACAAAATCGCTGGTGAGTTGACTCCTACGGTTTTCCATGTAACTGCCCGTGCTCTGGCTTACCAGGGACTTTCCATCTTCGGTGACCATAGTGACGTAATGTCTGTTCGTCAAACCGGTTGGGCAATGCTCAGTGCACAAAGTGTCCAGGAAGCACAGGACATGGCACTGATCTCCACTCAGTCCACTCTCGCTTCCCGCATTCCTTTCATTCATTTCTTCGACGGTTTCCGTACCTCGCATGAAGTTGCGAAAATTGAAGAACTGACCATGGATGACATGAGCGAAATGATCGACGAAGATCTCATTCATGAGTTCCGCGCCCGCGCCTTGACACCAGACCGTCCATCCATGTGTGGTACAGCTCAGAACCCTGATGTTTTCTTTACAGGCCGTGAGACAGTCAACAAATACTACGAAGCAATTCCCGGCATCGTTCAGTCAACAATGGACAAGTTTGGCAAAATGACCGGTCGCCAGTACAACCTGTTTGACTACTACGGTGCGCCTGATGCAACTGACGTCATAGTTATCATGGGTTCCGGTGCTGAAGTTGTTACTTCAACCATCGACTACATGGTTGCGCAGGGTGAGAAAGTCGGTATGATTATTGTCCGTCTTTTCCGTCCCTTTGACCAGACTGCAATGGTAAATTCACTGCCATCATGTGTTGAGCGCATTACTGTACTTGATCGTACCAAAGAGCCAGGCGCACTTGGCGATCCTCTGTACCTCGACGTTCGTGCTGCAATAGGTGAAGCTGCTGAAGCCAACCCAACCATGATTCCACCAGTCATCCTCGGTGGTCGTTATGGTCTTGGTTCTGCAGAATTTACACCTACAATGGTCAAAGCTGTCTATGAAAACATGACCGCGTTTGCACCAAAAAATAAATTCTGTATTGGCCCCGAAGACGATGTCGCTTTCACCAGCCTGAGTTATGACAAGGACTTCAACATCGAAGGTGACGACGTTTACCGTGCGTTGTTCTACGGTCTGGGTTCTGACGGAACTGTTGGTGCGAACAAAAACACGATCAAGATTATTGGTAATGAAACAGAGAACTCTACTCAAGGGTACTTTGTTTACGATTCCAAAAAATCAGGTTCCATGACCGTTTCTCACCTCCGTTTTGGTGAAAACAAAATCGTTTCCCCTTACCTGATCAACAAAGCTAGTTTCATCGCCTGCCACAACTTTGCTTTCCTTGACAGCTATGACATGCTGGCCAACGTTGAAGAAGGCGGCACCTTTCTGCTGACCACCTCCTATTCTAAGGATGAGATCTGGAACCACCTGCCAGCATTAGTCCAAAAACAGTTGATTGAAAAGAATGTCAAATTCGTCATTATTGATGCGGTTAAACTCGGCCATGCTATCGGCCTTGGAGCGCGTATTAATATGATCATGCAGACAGCATTCTTCATGATCTCTGGCATTCTCACCAAAGAAGGTGCCATTGAAGCGATCAAGAAAGCGATCAAGAAAACCTATGGTATTAAAGGTGACAAGATCGTTAACATGAACTATGCAGCGGTTGACGGAGCGATTGAAAACATCGTTGAAGTTACCCTGCCAAGTGATGTTAACGGCCATGAAATGCCACCGACCGTGCCTGAAGAAGCACCTAAGTTTGTCAAAGATATCACCGCTAAGATGATGGAAGGTCACGGTGAAGATCTGAAGGTTTCCCAGATTCCTGATAACGGACGCTGGCCTACAGCTACCACCCAGTGGGAAAAACGTAATATCGCAGTTGACGTCTCCCAATGGGATCCGGAAGCATGTATCCAGTGTGGCCGCTGTTCATTGGTCTGCCCACACGGTTGTATCCGCATGAAAGTTGCCACCCCAGAAGCTATTGAAGCTGCAGGTGCAACCGCTGATTTCAAAACCGCTGATGCAGTAGGTAAAGACTACAAAGGCATGAAGTTCAGCATGCAGATCTCTACCGCTGATTGTTGTGGTTGTACTCTCTGTGTCAGCGTTTGTCCTGCACGCAAGAAAGATAAAGACGGCAACAAGACTGACAATGCCGCGCTGAGCATGGTTCCGAACACAGACGAAGTTTACGCGCGTGAATCCAAAAACTGGGCAACTTTCCTTAAGTTGCCTGAAGTTGATCGGAGTACACTCAAGACTTCCACCATTAAAGGTAGCCAGTTCCTGAGACCTCTTTTTGAGTTCTCTGGTGCCTGCGCAGGTTGCGGTGAAACTCCATATGTGAAGCTCGTCACCCAGTTATTCGGTGATCGCATGATGGTTGCAAACGCCACAGGTTGTTCTTCCATCTACGGTGGTAACCTGCCAACGACCCCATACTGTACCCGTAAAGACGGACGCGGACCGGCATGGTCCAACTCCCTGTTTGAAGATAACGCTGAGTACGGCCTTGGTATGCGCCAGGCAGTAGACAAACTCGGTAAACAGGCTGTTGAGCTGATTGGAAAAGCAGTTGCTGAAAACCTGATCGACAAAGCCATGGCTGATAGCCTCCTTGATGCTACCCAGAAGGACCAGAGTGAAATCGAGGCTATGCGTGATCAAGTTGCAGCTCTGAAAGCAGCACTTGAAGGCAGCGAAGCACCTGTAGCCAAGCGTCTGATGGGCGTGGCCGACTATCTCGTTAAAAAATCTGTATGGATATTTGGTGGTGACGGCTGGGCATACGATATCGGATACGGCGGATTGGACCATGTATTGGCATCCGGCGATAACGTTAACGTTATGGTTTTGGATACCGAGGTATACTCCAATACCGGTGGACAGATGTCCAAATCCACCCCACGTGCTGCAGTAGCTCAGTTTGCTGCTGGTGGTAAGCGTTCGCCTAAGAAAAATATGGGTATGATCTTCTCTACCTTTGGTACCGTCTATGTTGCCCGTATTTCACTTGGTGGAAATCCACAGCAGGCTGTCAAGGCCATTGCTGAAGCTGAAGCATATGATGGACCGTCTTTGATCATTGCTTACGCTCACTGCATCAACCATGGTATCAACATGGCTCATGGTCTTGAGCAGCAGAAGAAAGCTGTTGAATGTGGTCACTGGTCACTGTATCGGTACAACCCATTGCTGGAAGACGAAGGTAAGAATCCTCTTATCATCGACAGTAAAGAGCCGACCATGACCTTTGCTGATTATGCATTGACTGAAAACCGTTATAGAATGCTGAAGATTTCTAACCCAGATATGGCTGATGAGCTTATGGCCGAATCTCAGAAGGACGTTGATAAGTCCTGGAAGATGTTGAAAGCATGGGCAAAGTCGCTCGAAGCTGAGTAAGCCCCACCCTTGACATCAGGTAGTACCCAAGCAGCCCTGCCGATCATTCGGCAGGGCTGCTTTTCTTTTTATCTTTTTTTTTAGCTTGCTGTTTTTTTTTCACTTGGTGTTATATACACAATCAGGGAAAAATATCACACCTTGCAAACAACCAAAGAAGGAGACAGTAATGCAGTTATTTGCAAAAGATATCATGATAAAAAATTATGATACCATCCATATGAATGAGCCTGCAGAAAAGGCTATTCGTAAAATCCTCACCGCCAAGGTCAGGCCGACAGGCCATAAGACCGTCAGCCTTATGGTTATTGATGATGCCCATAGACTGGTGGGAACTATCAGTATGTTTTACATCCTGTATCACCTGCGACCATCTTTTCTCAACTACGGTATTGATGGAGATACCCTTTCCTGGCAGGGTGAACTTGACCAGTTCATTAAGTCAGTTAAGGACAAGAATGTGAGTCAGATAATGAATGCAAATGTATTGAGCATTCCCTCTGATGAGCCACTCATGGCAATCGTAGACAGGATGGTTAAGGATAGAATCCGACGAATGCCGGTTGTTGACAATGGCAAGCTGGTAGGGGTGGTTTATTTTTCAGATATTTTCTATCACCTTTTTAATGATTAACAGAAAAATCATTACATCTTCCCTAAAGCCACAAAATAATAAAGCCAGAACAGGAATGTTCTGGCTTTATTATTTTGTCATGTTACGGCACTGATAAAAAACGACCTCTTACTCTCCTAAAGAGGAAAACAGAGGGTACATTTAAGGGGTAAGCTTCACCCCTTTTTCTCCTCACTTTCTTTCATCAAGCGATCCCGATCAGCCTTCAATTCTTCATAGTCACGTTCAGCCTTTAGCAGGGAATCATCCTGACGCTGTTTAATCTCTTCTATTTTCGCCTGCAGCTTCTCTTGTCTAATGGGCATTTCACCGGCACCAAAAAGAGTGTTTGCCAGATACTGAAATGAAAAATGCATGAGCTCAATATCGTCTTCCTTAATTTTGGCAAGTGTCTCTTCGTCGATCACGTAGGTATCAAGAAATGAGCTTTCCAAGATAAACTTGCGAAAGGTGTCAAGGTCCGTTGATGCCATAAAAAACATCCGCTTGGCAGCCTCACTTAAGGTCGCCTGAAGGCCAAAAGATTTACGCCGCATCACTAAACGCAGCCATTCTTTGTTCATCTCATCGCGGACATCAACCCCCTGATCAGCACGCCAATCGCGAATTGTCCATTGCTTGGGTTCTTCATGGCCTTTGCAATGATCTTCTTTTACAAGAAAAAAGAACTTCTGTTCCTCAGCATCTTCGGCGCCCCCTTCGTGAAAATCTGCCATGCCGACAGGGTAATATCTACATGCAGTGGGGCGATCTTCATACACCGTACATCCTTCAGGGGTGACAAAAGGGCATCCATTTTTCTCACCAACCAACTTCAGCTGTACTCCCGGCATATCTGTTTTTTCCAGATAGGTTGGCTCTGTATACTGAGTAATAAATTCATGGGACGCCAGGTTCAACCGCTTTTTCAACACAAGAATGTCGTAAGGGGTCAGAATTATTTTAATATTATGACAGCAGGCCGTAAAGCAACTCACCCCAGGATGACATTCAAATTGCAGAGTGGAATCAAGAGTCAGTTTCTCTGGCAGGATGTTGGATGGGTTTTTATCGGTGTTGGTAAATATATTTTTTGCATCACTTAATTCTTGTTGCGCCTTCTCAGACATGCTTTTCCTCTTTCAGAAACTTCCCGGACAGATTGCAACAATACAGATACAGGAGTTCCAAAATTTCATATTTCCTGCCACCAAGCGTAATGCTCAACACCAAAAAATAAATTATTTATGTAAGATTATTTGACCGGAACTTCATATATTACCATTTCCTTCACCTGTGTCAAACCCTATTGATTGGTTTTTCTTTTTCTTATCAACTGCCGCTTAAATTTCTGACTTTATCATTTCGATACACCTCAACTACCCACGTGTAATTCACAGTCAGTTCATCACTATTTTTACGGTAAAGTAAAAATTTCGGTTACTGCATGCAATTTTATGTTTTTTTTCCCTTAAAACTGTTACTAAGACGGGCTAAACGAATAGATTCGTGTCTTCAAAAAAGTGGTAATATTCACGTATCCCTTCGAAGTATCTTAACTTTTAAGTACCAGGTCACTTTGTTTTATGACCGGACATAACGATCCTAATGAAATTATTTTTATCCCATTCCATTGACTTTACCAAAGTTGATACCCTTGTCTACCATCTCCCAGACGGCCCTTCCTTCTCTCTGGAAATGCAAAATATAGGAGAACTCGTTGACATTGAAATGGAATATGGCGACATCTGTGATACATCAGATATTGACGGAGTCGTTCACTTTTTCCCACGTGGCAACGCCTGACAGTACACTTTCTGCTAGCCCAAATTTCTCATGCGGGCTAACTCAACACTCCTCACGCTTCTCTCATCATGGATAGCCCCTACCCCATAGATACCGGTTTTGACGGTCATGTGCATACCTACCTCTGCAATCATGCCAGAGGCACCATGGAAGAATATGTGATCGCAGCAATTAACAAAGGCCTGCATTCCCTTTGCTTTTTAGAACACCTGGAACTTGGAATAACCTACCATCAGAAAAGCTGGTTGAATGAAGAAGACTTTGCAATCTACTTCAAAGAAGGGGCTCGTCTTAAAGAGGTGTACAAAGACCAACTCACTATTTTGCTCGGGGTTGAAGCAGGCTATAATCCTGAAATGCACGCTCAGTTTTCAAACGTGTTAAAGGCTCATCCATGGGACAGAATCGGCCTCTCCTACCACTTTTACAGGATAAGGGACAAGCATTTTAACCTGCTCAGTCGCAAACCAGATAGCCTTGCTATCCTTATTGAACAGGGACCAAACCTGATTTTGGAAGCCTATTTTGCTTCTCTCTTGGATGCGCTCCAAATTATGGAGCGTTGCGATGTTGTCTGCCATCTGGATGCTTGCCTACGACATACACCAGAGGGCAGACTCTCTGAAAAAAATGATATCCAGATCGACACCATCCTGGATATTATGCAACAAAAACAGATCGCTCTAGAAGTAAACACTTCAGGCTTTGCACTGCGTAAAACCCCATTTCCCGAGGCAACTATTCTCAACAGGGCAATGAAACGTGGTATCGTGTTGGTTCCAGGTTCTGACGCCCATGATCCGCAACAAGTTGGCCGCTATTTCGGCCAACTCGATGACTATCTGCAGACTGCGTTCAATCTCCAGATGTAACAGATACAACAAAATTCACCGCCTCCTCAAGCAAGGTTAATAAATTTACCCATTACTTTTTTCAAGCTCTCCATATTAAACGGCTTCATTAAAATATCATTGACACCTGCACTGGTTGCAGCGTCATGATCCTGAACATCACCCTGGGTGGTCACCATAACCACCGGTAATTCCTCAACACTATACAGTTTGCGAATTTTTTCGGTGAGTTCTATACCTGAGATCTCAGGCATATTCAAATCGGTAAGCACAAACGCTGGTTTTTCCTTGGCCAGCCACTCCAAAGCCGTTGCCGGAAATTCAAACAGTACAGGTTCACACCCCAATTCATGTAATGTTGCCTTGTAAATACTTAGAATCATCCTCGAATCATCCACAGCACACACCTTGAGACGAGCATTCTTTTCGCCTCTGACGCCTTCGATCTGATCAGCAAATGCACCTAGCCCTTTCTCCCTAAGCAGTGAGGCATAGTGATTCCTGATATCTGGATGGGCATGTGGTAAATAGGTCTGTGCCAGGTCCTGAAAGAAGTCTTCCGTTGCCAGGCTTAAAAAGATGTTATCCACTTCGGCATTGACGATAATTTTGACTATATGCCGAGCTTCATCTCCTCCGGTCCGCACAAGATTCTTAACGCCAGCCGAAAGAATTTCGTTAAAGTTTTTATCAATCGCCCGTGCCGCGGCAGTACAGACATGGTCTTCAGTATCTGTAAGCCCGGCAGCCAAGGTATATGCCCCTTTACGAAGAGGAAGCAGCGCCAGGGCTTCATAGGCTGCAAATCGTACATTGGCATCATGGGGAACAGTGTTCAACAGTGTTCTAATAGGCATTACTGCGCCCTCATCCCCTATTTCACCCAACACATTTAAGGTATGAATCAGGAGATCATTGTCCGTCTCCTTCAGATTTTCAATGAGTATTGGCACTGCCTTGGAACCGATCTGGGTCAGGGTATCCTTTGCATAAATACGCATATGGGCGTAATGGGACCGTAAGGTATCATTGAGTATTCTCAACGACACCTTATCCTGTACCTCAGAAAAAATAGTAAGGATAACCAGATCCAATTCATTATCAGTCCCCATCCTTTCGGAAAGCCGGTGCATTGCAGTTTGCGTTCCGACCTGCCCCAACGCATAGATGGCACTATTGATGAGATCACGATCTGCAGAATAGAGAAAATCGGTTAATGTATTGACCGACTCCGGATCGCCTATCAAACCAAGATTTTCAATGATCAATCGCATAGCCTGATTATCATCATTCTGGCCAAGTAACTCTACCAAAACCGGAGAAGCCTGTTCAAACTTGAGCTCTCCGGCAGTTTCAATCATGATCGTCTTATCCTTGATAGTGGTATCACGGAGTGCCTGCAACAGGACATCAGGATAGGCTATCAGATTTGAAATCAAAGTCTCCCTGATAACAGGGAGACTCACTGCCAGCTCTGAGTTCTCAATCAGCAGATTATTCAAAAGGGGAACCGTAAAATCAACGTCAGCCTTGAAGAGTTCGTAAAGCAACCGATTCTGTGACTTTCTGTCAATGTCTCCAATATGGGCCAGCACCAGACGTGCTTTCATTATGTCGCCGGTCTTAATGTTAGCCTGAATCTCTTCAATCATATGGTCAGTATTTAATGCCGCCATATTCCCCCTTTACTGCTTTATGCAGTAAGCCAAAGGTTGTATTAATAAAAATATAATAAAAAAATTCTATTTTATATCCAAATCTACGTCAAGGTGATTAACCACATTTAGGCCACCACCCACCACATAATTATTAGTTTTATCGACTGATTCAAGAAAAACCTGCACTTCATAGGAACGAGTACCAGCGTTGCATATAATAATACAGGTCTTATTATCAGGCACCTCATGGTGGCGTGCCCTCATCTCCTCATATTGAACAAAAAGCCATTTATCTGCCCCATATTTTTCAACATAAGGCTTTGCTTCGGCAGGATGGCGAATATCAAGCACTACCCAGTCTGGTTCTCTTGTCATGTCTTCCATCCAGGCAAGGAAACGATCCAGCTCGATCTGCCTGAAGCGTCCGTCACATAAATTTTCTGCTGTATAAGCAACTGCATTAAGGGAATCAATAGCAGAGGAAAAAGGCGGCGCATATGCCATTTCCACATTGGAAAAATCCTCTATAGTTGCCCCCTGAGCAATCAGCCCTGCTGCCGTATCAATCCGGGCAGAGAGGGAATCGTTCATCATGCCAAATCCCTGTACCCCTAAAACCCGTCTGGTTCTTTTATCAAAAACCATCTGTAGAATAACGACCGACTGATTGGGGAAAAAATGTGCCCGGTCCGAAGGAGAGGTTATCGCGTAATCCGCATCAAATCCTTCGGCC
>JAUVLX010000276.1 GCA_030600525.1 Desulfobulbus sp.
TGTCGCTACTTTAATTCAAATATTTTATAGGATTCCGGGAAGTTGAAAATGTTCGCTTTGATAGTGGCTTCTTTTTGCAGAGCCATGGGAGAAGTTGAGTTGCCAATATTTTGTGCCGATCCACACATGCCAACTGTTAACACAATACAGTAATGAGGAAGGGTGGACGCTCCATATTAACCTGAAGGAAAAAAGGGGTCAAGTCTTTGCTTGACTCATCTCGGTTGTACAATGTCCCCCGGAGTCGGTTTTTCTAAAGGCAAGATCTTTCCACTATACGTAGACCTCATGTTTCCAGGAGACGTGAAACGCTGTGATTACCTTGGAGCCGTTGCAGCGCCACGTGTTATCCAAAAATATATTACCAAGCGACCTGCTACATCGTGGTGCAAGTCACCATTTACCTTGCAAGTTCAAGAAATTACACGATACCTCTGTCGCTACTTTAATTCAAATATTTTATAGGATTCCGGGAAGTTGAAAATGTTCGCTTTGATAGTGGCTTCTTTTTGCAGAGCCATGGGAGAAGTTGAGTTGCCAATATTTTGTGCCGAGCCACACAAGCCTACTGTTGACCCTTTCGGGTTGTCGGGAAGGGTCAACTCTCCATATTGAGCTGTAGCCCAGGTGGTGGCGCATTAAACATGGCTTTTGGAGTGTAGGTAATCAGAGGATGATCGCAAAAAACTGTAGGATAATACGTGCAGAAGGCTTCGTTAACTACAGCACCGATTTTTTCACACTGGTAACGAAGAACTAGAAAATCGGATCTGGCTGTGGGAAGGAGAAATCTGGTAAGACTATCAAGGGTGAAATCAAAGATATGTTGTTGCAGTGCTAAAGCAAAGGAAATTGCCCGTTACCATGCACCCACCGTACTTAATAGGTACTTAAAACAAAAAAAAAGCCGAACAGCAAAAACTGTTCGGCTTTTATATATATGGTCGGGGCGGTAGGATTCGAACCTACGGCCTCCTGCTCCCAAGGCAGGCGCGCTAACCAGGCTGCGCTACGCCCCGACTCGATGTGCTATTCACTGAGAGCTCCGTTTATCTACACTTTTGCTAAAAAGAATGCAAGCATTTAAAGCAAACTTATTTCATTTTTTATGCTACGCAGGATGCTACCCTGCAAAAAACGATACTCCCCCCTTGTAAAACAGGAGCTGATAAAAAAGAATAAAATAGCACGATGGTCATCTCGATTATGAATCATGGGTGCGTTGCTACTTGAAAAAAACGGTAATGTCTGGATACGAAAATACGAAGTACCTTCCATACTCTGTAAAGGTTTCAAAAATCATTTAAGGGACTCGGCAAATACTGACGTACCAGGGTTAACGCTCAGATTTGGGTCAGGTTTGTTGTTCCTGATTGAACAAAACCACGGGCATAGCCTGGCTACGTCGAGGATTTTGTGATTGAAGGGGCGGCAAAGTTGGCCTGAATCTGAGATGCTAAAACGGTATGACAGTATTTTCTGAGTCCCTAAGCGAATAAGTGAACCCCAATCTGGAAACCCATGAAAATTCATTTTTATGAATAGCTAAGCATTTTTACTCTTGACGTTCTTTCTCTGACATGATAGATACCCCACTCACAATTTAGCAGTTTGCAGCAACAAACTTTTGTTCCTTGGTAGCTCAGCTGGTAGAGCAGGTGGCTGTTAACCACCTTGTCGGGGGTTCGAATCCCTCCCAAGGAGCCAGTTTAAGCCCGGTCATTTTATGACCGGGCTTTTTTTTTGACTTCTGACTCTGTTCGTCGAATTATCCCACCATTGCCAACATCACCCCATCCTTCGCTTGCGTATCCCCAGTAAGAGTGGTATCAACCGTTCTTTTATGAGCCTGTTGATTAACTGTCTTTTTGCCCAATCTCTTCGTTATGCTGAAAAAACAATCCTCGGAATATCAATTATATGCCTGTGTTTGTTTTTTCAGCATGCCTTGACCTTGAACGAAAATCCTAGTAAATTAACAGACTCTTTTATGTCGAGTAGTAACAAATCATTTTTCAAAGCTTATAAATAACCCCCATTTCATACCATGAGCACATATTGTATTGGCATTGACACCGGAGGCACGTTTACCGATGCGGTCCTGCTGGACACAGCAACGGGAAAGGTTGCCCAACAAGCTAAAGAACGCACTACCCACCACGACTTAAGTATTGGTGTTGCCAAAGCGCTTACCAAACTCTTTAGCATGGGTATTGCGCCCGGTTCCGTTACCCAGCTTGCTGTTTCTACTACTCTGGCAACGAATGCGGTTGTCGAAGGGCACGGTGCACGGGTGGCGCTGTTTGTACTTGGCCATGTACGCCACTTCAAACTTCCCATTGTCGCCAACATCTTTCTCAAGGGTGGCCATACGATTACCGGAAAGGAAGACCAGCCTCTTGATATGGAGGAGTTGATAGACATGATACAAGGCCTGCGCAACGAAGTTGACAGCTATGCCGTGTGCGGTGCCATGTCGATTCACAACGCTACTCACGAGCTTGTCACGGAAAAGGCCATATCGCTTGTGGACCCGGGAAAACCTGTTTTTTGTTCACACCAGGTTTCCACCCATCCGGGAATGCTTGAACGATCTGCAACAGCCTGCCTCCACGCCAAGCTCCAGCCGCTGATGGTCAGCTTTCTGTCATCAATCCAGCGAGCAATGCTCACTCTTGACCTCCAGTGTCCGGTCACGATTATATGCGGTGATGGGACAGGTGCCTCTCTTGAAAAAACCGTTGAACGCGCTGCTGTCACCATGGCCAGCGGTCCTGCCGCAACTGCAAGGTTCGGTGCAACAGGTGAACACAAGACAGCACTGATCGTTGATATCGGAGGGACAACGACCGACATCTGCCTGGTCAAGGACGGCGTGCCAACCATGAGCAAGCAAGGGTGCCGTATAGGGCAATGGCGAACCCATGTGGATGCCGTCGACATGTACACAGCAGCCGGAGGCGGAGACAGCCACATCAAGTGCAATCCCAAAGGAGAGATTACGCTCCACTCTTACCGGGTACAGCCACTGGCAATGACCCCAGAATTGCCTGACCCGAAGCACTGGCTAAAGACCGGAAAAGATTCCTATCTGGTTCTGCCGATTGAAACCAATGGGGACCACCAGTCTACAGACCCTGTTGTTCAATACTTGCTAGCTAATGGACCTGCCAGCCCCAGCCGACTTGAAGCGGCAACAGGCATCCAGGGTATCGCCATGGAAAAGAGACTTGAACGGCTGGCGTATGACCAACACGTTATTCTCACCGGTTTTACCCCGACAGATGCCCTGCATGCCATGGGACTTCTCGACATCGGCAATGCAGATGCAAGCCTGGCAGGAGCGGCCGTACTGGCTGCAGAAGTTGGCCTGTCACCGGAAATTTTCTACAAACAGTCACTTGCTGCAACCAGCAGTACCATTGAAAAAATAATTCTCACCTACCTGGCGCGTACTACCTGGTCCATGGAGCAGGCCGCAGTCTTACTCAACCAGAAAAGTAATGATTTCTTTTCCATCCAATTTTCTTTGGATCTGCCCATAATTGGTATTGGAGCGGCAGCAAAGTACTTTCTTCCGGACATAGCTAAACGTCTGCAAACCACAGTTTCTTTTCCTGAACATTTTGAAGTGGGCAATGCCATTGGCGCTGCTCTTATCGGGATGGAGCAGCACTGACACAGTCATCTTCATTTTCCCCTGCTCCTGCTCATCTTTCTCGGTGACAGCAGGCAGGGTGGAAATTTGACGAAAAATTGACCAGTTCCTTTTTTTTTGATCGCCAACCAACTCTCCTTTTTTTAACCAACTAAAATTACAGCAAAAAGAAGACAATACAAGTTTGGCTCGTAATGTGCATACCCCTGTAGTTCCAACTCTTCACCCTCTTAATTATAAGGCTACAAGGAATGTATATGAAAGCAAGATACGCCCTGCTCACAAGTTGTCTGACATGTTTGATTTTCTCTCAGGCCAGCGCCGAAGAACAAGGCAACATTGGGGTCGGTGTCAAAGCCGGTACATTAGGAGTTGGAGCAGAGGTTGACCTGGGGTTAAACGAAATACTGCATCTTCGGGGCGGTGCCAACTACCTTCAATTTTCTTTTGACTCGACTATCTCCAACATTGATTACGAGATGGAGCCGGAGTTTAAAAACTTTTCTCTCCTTCTGGACGTGTATCCTTTTTCAGGCAGCTTTCGAATTACCGGTGGTATTTTCATCAACAACAACGAGATTGACCTGACTGGTTCTCCTCGAGGGGACGGGTTATGGGCAAACTACTCAATCCCTTCAGAGTATAGCTTTGCTGAACCATTAAAAGACACCATCAAGGTCAATGGTACAGTAGAATTCAACACCTTTGCACCCTATGTAGGTATTGGATGGAACAGCAATGTAGAACAGGAAAAAGGGTGGGGGGTTTCCTTTGAGATGGGAGTACTTTTTCAAGGCGCGCCGACGGTATCCAGCTTAACGGCGACAGCAGCAGCACCACTTGACGCATATGCTGACAATCCAATCGTCCTGCAGGTCCTTGAACAAGAAAAAAAGGCTATTGAAGATGACTTGGAAAATTTTCAATACTATCCTGTAGCCTCGCTTATGCTCCATTACACTTTCTAAATGGCTTAACTGGCTCAAGGCCAATCAGGTCACGGCCAACCATATATGCAGAGGCAAGAGTACAGTATCAAGCTTGCCTCTGTTTCCATAAAACAGATATTATCGAATAGTTACCGGAAAAACCTCCACCAATATCCTTCTAAAGTTTCCTCCAGTCACCAAATTTGCCCTACCTCTAACGCTGTTCCCTCTTTACATGGCGGAAGAACACCAGCAGAAACATTTATATAATCTATTTTAGTTTCAAAATCACTACCAGATGAATTGTAAGCTGTTAATGTAACTGTATATAATCCAATATTATCAAACTGAACACGAGGATGTTGTGTATATTGATCTGTTCCTTCTCTATAACTAATTGTTATAGGAGAAAACTCCCATTTCCATGATGTTGGTCCATTCTTAGATAAATCAGTGAAATCTACTATATCATCTG
>JAUVLX010000038.1 GCA_030600525.1 Desulfobulbus sp.
ATGGCTTTCACATATTTTTTATCTTCCAGATAGAGCTTGCCGATCTCCAATACAATATCTGCTGTCCACTGATCAAGCAAAGCCTGTTGATAGTGATATATTGCTTTTGTACGATCCTGTTGACGCTGAGAGATACGAGCAAGTAGCAGGTTCCCACGGTATGCACCATTTTCCATGGTCAACACTGGTAAAAGCACCTGCTGTGCACGTTCATATTCTTTTTGGGAATACAGCAGTTCTGCCAACAGGAACCGGGGAACTGGATAGTCAGGAATGTGTTGGATGAGATATTGATATTGCAAGACCGCCTGATCAATAGCATTTTGCCGCAGGTAGGCCTTTGCTAGCAACTCTCGCATTGCCACGTCACCCGGCGTATGAGAAAGATATATTTTCAGCCAAGCTACTGCTTCTCGTTCCCGTTCCAGACGCAGCAGTAAAACAGGAATTTTACGTTGGATAAAAGGATCTGCAGGGTCACATATCAATGCTTTTTGGTAGGTTGCAAGGGCCTCATCAAACTGCAAATGCAGTTCTGCATACCTTGCCCAGAGAAAATAAAAGTAAGAACAATTGGGGTCAATTTCCTCTACTATTTGCTGATCAACTCCATCTCTTGCGACTGTTCCAGAAATATTGGGTGTGGAGCATCCTGCATTTATCAATAAAACGATTGCCCAAAAAATGAGACTACAGTTTCGATGGACACCCATTCCCAACCTGCTCACGATTGTTGTTTTTGAGCGCGCACCTGGTCAACTGTCTTCCTGATCATTTGCTGAACTTCTGCAAATGTTCCCCCTGCTTCTATTCTCACGATAGCTGGATCATCAAAAGAAGCAAACAGAGCGGCAACCAGTTCTAATTGCCCTGCCTGTTCAAAATCATTGAGCTGCTCATGTCGTTGTTCCTGAATCCGCCGAATGCTCACATCAACACTCATGGTTAATAAAATGACGAGATCCGGCCTTGGGGCAAAGTGATTACGCTTGAGAATATACTGGGGGTCAGCGCCCATAGCACCTTGATAGGCAGCGGTGGAATAATAGTAGCGATCAGTTAACACCACGCTCTCTCTGTCTAGTGCCGGCTGAATGCACTCTGCAACGTGCTGACGACGGTCTGCGATAAACAGGTCAAGCTCCTCTTCCAGGGTCACAGTATGACGTTTGGTATACAATGCCCTGATTTTTTTTCCATAAGGACCATCAGTCGGCTCTCTGGTTTCTACGACTTCCGTTCCTTGCTGGCGAAGATAGCTTGCAAGATCCTTTAATTGCGACGTTTTGCCGGTACCATCTATCCCTTCGAATGCGATCAACATACCCTTTTTCATCTGTGCATAGCCTTTTTCCGATTGGATACTATGTCTGCGGCCATGGAAACTGCAGCACTAAGACTTTGCTCGTCAGCCTGCCAACGTCCAGCAATATCATAGGCAGTACCATGGTCAACAGAAGTTCTCACCAACGGCAGCCCCAGCGTGACATTTACCCCGTTTTCAAAATGAAGCAGTTTAAAAGGAATCAACCCTTGATCATGATACATGGCAATCACAGCATCGTATCGACCTGATGCGGCCTGATAAAAAACAGTATCAGGTGGCCAGGGTCCAGAAATATCCCCTAGATGTTGGCACGCTTGAATTGCGGGACCAATGATCCGCTCCTCCTGATCACCAAACATTGTACCTTCACCCCCATGTGGATTGAGTGCGGCAATAGCAACCCTGGGATTATGCATACCAAAATCACGCTTTAATGAAGTTATCGTCATGGTTATACAGTCGACAATGGATTTTTGACTCAACAGGCTAGGTACTTTTTCCAAGGCCTCATGGATAGTAACCAAGACCACCCGTAATTTCTCCCCTGCCATCATCATCCGGTAATTTTCGGTGCCAGTCAAGCTAGCAAGCATCTCTGTGTGTCCTGGGAAAGGATAGCCTGCAAGATGGAAGCTATACTTATTGATAGGACAGGTTACTAAAGCGGCTGCGTAGTTTTCTTCAACGAGTTGCACACCACGTTCAATGTACTGTCCCATGACCTTCCCCGTCTCTGTATCGGGTTTTCCCCAACGCCCCTCATCATACACTAAGTTTGATACAGGGTAGACCGGAACCGTGCCAGGCTGAATCGTGTCTCCCGGAGACCAAGGGACAACTGGCAGTGTACCTCCTAAAGCCCGAGTCACACCGCGCAAAATTTCGACGTCGCCGACTACCACCATATGGCCTTGAAAAGGGCAATCAGGAAGACTGAAATAGCGAATTATAATTTCAGGCCCAATACCCACGGGACACCCCATTGTAAGAATAAGAGGTATATTAAGGGGTTGAGTTGATTTACGAGGGATTGTCATATTGGCGAACTATCAAAAGCATTGGTTATAATTTCCACCTGGCTCTTGCCGTCACCTGATAGTTGGACAGCAACAACATCAAACCTGGCGTTTACATCGAATAATTTATATCGACTCAGGTAATCCTGGGCTATTCGAGTAAGCTGGCGTTGCTTCCTCACATCCACAGCATCAAAACCTGTGCCAAAAGCAGCAGATCTCCTGGTTTTCACCTCTACGAACACGATAGTAGTACCGTGACGGGCGATAATATCGACTTCGCCAAAACGTCGTCGATAATTTCTGGTTATAATGGAGTAACCACGATGCGTCAGGTAATCCGCAGCTATATCTTCTCCACGTTTACCCAGCTCTATATTTTTTGTTTTTCGTCTCAGCAACATGGTCAGGTGAAAATTATTCTGTTTCAGCCACCGCCATACGAGCCATTTTCCCCTGGTATACAGGAAAAAGGACAAACCATTCCAAAGGGTTCAAGAAGGAGATACCAGATGAAGGAGTGGAACACCTCACAATCTGTCCATGCACGTCATCTATTATCAATTTGCTCGATTCACCAGGGAAAATAATATGTACAATACATTCCTGATCTTGGTATTTCCCGGGAATCTCGGCGTCAAGGGCCAGCCCTGAAATACTGACATTGTTCGACCACCCCTGAAAGGTTATTCCATCAGAGAGTAAGGTTACCGTCACATGAACCCTGTACGTCAGGCGTGATCCGTTTCGTCTATCATCAATATCTTGCTTAAACTGCATGTTCGTTTTCGCCTCAGCTAAGGTTTGTAGCTTTCACAATTACAGACACATTTTGCAGCATAAACGAAAACAGCTATTATTTCGACCAGAGAAAGGAGTTCATATCTCATGTTATAATTAATGACCGACCTTTGTCGCCAGGCTTGAAAAGGGTCAAACCTAGAAACACCACAGAAGCGTTATCAACTACCACATTTTACGTTGCTCAGATAAACTTGCCTGCTCACCCTCCTGCCAATATTCGCGGACACCTTTAAAGGTGCGTCGGTGAAGTGGACAGGGGCCGTATTCTTTGAGAGCAAGCCTATGTTCTTTGGTCGGGTACCCCTGATTCTTTATAAAATTATACTCAGGATAGGCTTTATGATAGTCTGCCATCATTTTATCACGGGTTACCTTGGCCACAATAGATGCAGCTGCAATCGAAAAACTTTTCGATTCACCTTTTACGAGGGGTAGTTGTGGCAGGGGTAAAGGTACTTGGAACTTACCATCTACAAGTAAAAAATCGATTTTCTTGTAATTGAATTTTTCTTTGCAATCGTCGACCGCACGTTGCATAGCAACAAGAGATGCTTGATGGATATTAAAAGATTCTATTTCTCGAGCAACAACCTTACCGATACCGATAACAGCATCGGTTGTCTGCAGGTAAAAAAGAAGCTCTTCTCTTTTTGTTGAAGAGAGCACTTTAGAATCTTTATAAAAAGCAGTTGGTCTTTCAGCAGGTAAGACAACGCAGGAAGCAATTACAGGTCCGGCAAGAGGACCTCTGCCGGCCTCATCGACCCCGCCTATTGCTGAGAACCCCTTCGCATAAAGGGTTGTTTCATAATGCCAGGGATCATTATTAGGGGGGGAACAAACAGAATAAAGTGAAGGAAGTGAAGGGGTTGCCATTTTTCCACTCCATATGAATCACTTTTAAAAAGAACTATCAGGCTGACAATTGCACACTTTTAGATACACTGCGATTAGTACACGCACGGTGTGCAAGTGTCAGCCAAAACAGGATAGGACAAGAGGCGTTCCTATTCGACGGTCTTTCCGCCAGAAAGCGGAAAAAAAACCATACAGGCTATGCCCAATGGGGACACGTCTTTAGATAATACCTCTTTCACGAATACGAGCAGCTTTACCACGGCGATCGCGGAGATAATAAAGCCGAGAACGGCGAACACGTCCAAGTGTTACGACCTCAATCTTCTCAATCCGAGGGGAATGAAGAGCAAATGTTTTTTCAACACCAACACCGTGAGAGATTTTACGCACAGTGAAACTGGCATTCATTTTACCACGCTTGCGCTTAAGCACAACCCCTTCGTAAATCTGCACACGTTCCTTGTTTCCTTCAACGATTCGAATGTGAACTTTCACCGTATCACCTGGTCGGAAATCCGGGATATCAAATCGCATCTGTTCCATATCAATTTTGTCTAATATATTCATTGCCATCATTAACTCTTTACGGGTAGCTGTTGCAGCCTGCGGTGCATTCTTACCCGAGGGATGCCTCCAAATCATCCTTTATAACACTGTAAATAGGCAACATACATTTTTGTATGGTGCCTCCAGTTTCTATCGATTCGAATTACTACTAATATCTATCCACGCTCAGCAATCGGTCAAGAATAATCGAGACTGCCGAGCGCACTGATAAATGGTTAAAACTACTTCCACCTTTGAGAGGGGGCAACGTTGCGTCAGCAATCTCCATGACACTAGGTGCCAATCCCCATGCTGTACCAAATAGCAGCATTACAGGTTCACCATCAAAAATTTTGTCTCTTACAGCCTCATAATGCAGTTCGTTAGTTAAGGCCTTGGCACAGGTAGTAAGAATAAAAGGCTTCCGTCCATTTTTTTTAGTGGAACTCGCAATTACCGATTCCAGGTCTGGACTTACCTTAATAATTGATAATGCCTCTGCTCTGTCACTGGCTACTTTACCGCCATGTCCAGCTGTCCAGTGCGAGGTAATTTGGTTGACTAAATTTTGCTGTTCCTCGTAGGGTGTAACTACCCAGAAGGTCTCTACCCCAAACGTCTTCCCTGCACGTGCAATATCATGTAGATCCAGATTGGTAACAGCGGATCCAATCGTCTCTCCTATCTTATTGACCACGGGGGCGTGGACAAGGACGACTTCGACTTGAATCTGTTCTGACGCTTTCATAATATTTGGTTTATATCCTGAATAGCATCAAGTAATCCTTCCTGCTTGAGCATTTTTCTTTCCTCTGAGGAAAATTGTACCTCAGTAAGCAGGTCTGGACGATGCTCCAAGGTCAGCCTAACCGATTCACTCAATCTAAATTGCTCGATGATAGCATGATTTCCAGACAGCAAGGGCTCTGGGACCGTTTGTCCCTGAAAATCCCTTGGCCGGGTATACTGCGAGTGTTTCAGCAATCCCCGACTAAAGGTATCATTAGCAGCCGAATCACTACATCCCAAAACTCCTGGCAATAATCTGGTAATGGAATCGACCATAACCATTGCTGCGAGTTCTCCACCTGTCAGGACATAATCACCAATGGAAATTTCTTCATCAACGTACTTGTCAGTGAAGCGCTGGTCTATACCTTCGTAACGACCACATACCAGAATTAACCGTGATTCAGCAGTTAATTGTTCTGCAACTTTCTGCGTATACTGTTTCCCTCTCGGTGACAGAGCAATAATTTTAGATTCGCCACCATCACTGACTATAGCATCTATACAGGCTGCAAGGGGCTCCGGTTTCATCACCATCCCTTCGCCACCGCCAAATGGCCGATCATCGGTCATTTGATGCCGACCAACAGCATATTCCCGTATATTGTAAATATTCACATCTATCTTTCCAGCACTTAATGCTCTTCGGAGAATACCCTCTTCTAAAGGAGACTCAAAAAAATCAGGAAAAATAGTTAATATATCAAAAATCATAGACTGCAAGCCTAACCGTTGATATCCAGCAGTCCTGGCGGTAAAGAGAAGACAATTTTATCGTCTTTATTCTCAACAATAAAATCAGAGACAAAGGGAACAAGATACTCCTTCCCATCACCCTGAATACTGAGCAAATCTTGCCCGCTCCCTGTTATAAAAGAAACTATCTTTCCAAGATTCTGTCCATCAACCGTTACAGCCTCTTTCCCTTGCAGAGAGTGCAGGTAGAATTCCCCATCATCAAGCTCGGGCAGATCATCGGAATCGACCCACACACCGTGTCCAACCAACATCTCGGCTTGGTTGCGGTTGATGCACTCCTCCAATGTCGCAATAGTTGTCCCACCCTGAGCACGCACTTTCTTTACGGTGTATGCAGTGTGAGTATCGCCATCATCAGCTGAAATATAAAATTTCTTATAGCGGTTCAAGTTGCCCGCAGTTTCAGTGAAGGAATAAATCTTAACCTCACCACGGATACCATGGGCTTTAACAACCTTGCCAAGCAGGACAAAGCTACCGGCCTGCCCTTCGGAGCTGCTCATAACTATTCCAGGATCTCAAGCCGAGAACGCTTATTATCTTTGGCAAGTGAAGCAGAGAGTACGGTACGCATTGCCCGTACTGTTCTACCTTGTTTGCCGATAACTTTGCCTAAATCTTCCTGCGCTACCCGCAGTTCGACAACGACATTCTCATCTTCTTCACGTAAAGAAACATTTACTTCGTCGGGCTTATCGACAAGCCTTTGAGCAATAAATTCGATTATTTCTTTCATTTATGCAGCGGCAACTGGTTCTGCAGCATTCTTTTTAATCAGACTTTTCACGGTAACTGTTGGCAGAGCGCCTTTCTTTATCCATACATCAAGTTTTTCGTTGTCAAGAGCTACAACAGCCGGCTCCTGCATAGGATCATACGTTCCAATAATGTCCAGAAACTTACCGTCACGAGGTGCCTTACTATCAGCTACAACTATTCTGTAAAATGGTTTCTTTTTGCGGCCTTTTCTTGTCAATCGAATATGTACTGCCATTGCTAGTTATCCTCCTGTGGATATAAAACGATCTCAACAGCTGTCAAGCAACGCTTGTTGAGAAAAAATATATAATCTGGTACCTACCGGGCTAACCCCTTCGGCATTTTGCGACGTTTACCGCCCCGCATTACCGATTTCCCTTTCAGTTTTTTCATCATTTTCAACATCATGGTATAGCTTTTCAACACCCGGTTCACCTCCGCAACAGAGGTACCGGAGCCCTTGGCTATCCTTTGCCTCCTGGAGGCATTGATGATCCGATGATTACGTCTTTCCTTAAATGTCATTGACCGAATAATCGCTTCGGTCTTACCGAGTTCCTTCTCGTCAGGCTTAGGTGCGTCCTTCACCTGCTTTAGCTTATTGATTCCTGGAATCATTCCCATAAGCTGTTCAAGATTGCCCATTTTCTTGATCTGCTGAATTTGTTCAAGGAAATCTTCAAGGGTAAATTCATTTTTCTGTATTTTCCTTGCAAGCACCTGGGCTTTCTTTTGATCAACAACAGCCTCGGCCTTCTCAATAAGAGATAAGACATCTCCCATGCCAAGGATTCTAGAGGCTGTCCGATCAGGATGAAAGACTTCCAGTGCATCGACACCTTCGCCCACACCCACAAACTTGATGGGTTTACCTGTTACTTTTTTAACAGATAGTGCAGCACCACCGCGGGCGTCACCTTCCATTTTGGTGAGTATCACACCAGTGATCTCAAGGTCAGTGTTGAACTTAGCGGCAACGGTTACTGCATCTTGGCCGGTCATCGAATCCGCGACGAAAAGCGTTTCTGTAACCTCTACAGTGGCACAGATTTCACGCAGCTCGTTCATCAACGCTTCGTCGACATGGAGCCGACCAGCAGTATCAATGATGACAGTGTCGCAGTTACTTTCCCTGGCACTTACCAGCGCGGCTTTTGCTATATCGACTGGCTTTTGGTCAGTAGTTGAGCCAAACACAGGGACTTCAACCTGTTTACCAAGAACCTGCAACTGATCAATAGCTGCCGGGCGATAGACATCAGCGGGAACAAGGAGTGGTTTACGCCCACTTGCTTTAAGTTGTTTAGCCAACTTTGCGGCGGTGGTCGTTTTACCAGATCCCTGTAGACCAGCAAGCATGATGACCACAGGTTGTCGACCATCAAGATGAAGAGGTTCTGCCTGACTGCCAAGCAACTCTACCATTTCATCATGGACTATCTTAACAACCTGCTGCCCAGGGGAAAGACTTGTCAGGACATCATGCCCTACAGCCTTCTCGGTAACAGATGCAACAAACTCTTTAACCACCTTAAAGTTGACATCGGCTTCAAGAAGCGCCTTACGCACTTCCCCCATGGCTTCCTGAATATTTTCTTCAGTCAGCTTACCGTGGCCGCGAAGCTTCTTAAATACGCCTTCAAGTCGGTCTGTTAAATTTTCAAACATATCCTGTCTATAGAAAAACGGTGCTTTCGGTTTTCACCCCAAAAGCAGCCATAAAAATTTTGAAAACGAAAATTTTACACTATTACTCCGTAGATCCGCTTTTGTCAAGCAAGAAGAAAATCATGACGATCCAAGCTTTTATCACCCAGCGACAGTATCAACCACCTTTTGCAAAAGTTCAGGGGTATCAGCCTGCAGGCAGGTTACCCCTGATTTTTTCGGTAAAATTTTCCGCATCATACCTGTAAGTACAGGTTTCGGCCCCAGCTCGACAAAGACCTCAACCCCATCGGCAACCATCTTGTCAACGATTTCAACCCAGCGTACCGGTGAAGCGATTTGCCGTGCCATGACAGAACGAATTTCATGGGGTTGCTTAATCGACTCTGCAGTCACGTTAAAAAAGACAGGTACAGAGGGAACCTGAAAAGAGACAGTTTCCATGAAATTAGCAAAATCAACAACAGCACCGGCAACAAGGGGGCTGTGGTTGGCGACACTTACCTGCAGTGGAATCACCTTCCCGCCCTCTTCCTTACAAAGTGCAGCCAGGGCATCTAATCCCTGTACATCGCCAGAAATGACCACTTGTGCTGGTGTGTTATGGTTGGCCACCACGGCAACACCAGGTCCTGTAAGATTTTCGAGCAACGCCTCAACCGTATCACAGGAAAGGCCTAAAACAGCACGCATCCCCCCTGGATTTGCAGCACCTTCACGCTCCATCAACTCTCCACGCCTCGTCACCAGGGATAAGGTGTCAGCGGCAGAAAGAACACCTGCCGCATGTAAGGCAGAATATTCCCCCAGGCTATGCCCGGCAAGGTAATCAGGTCTAAAACCAGGCAACATTTTAAGGAGTTGTTGCCAGCAAATAAGGTTAATAACTGTCAGTGCTGGCTGGAGGTGTATAACTCTGGTCAACTCCTCAATCGGTCCATCAAGACAGAGTTTCCTGAGCGGGAAGCCTGATATTTCACTTCCCAATTGAAACAGGTCAGCAGCTTCCTGATCCTGCTCGAGAAACTTCTGCCCCATGCCAATATACTGTGATCCCTGTCCAGGGAAAAAAATAGCTGTTTTTTTCATTACTACTTCCAATACTCACTACTAGGTGTGTTTCTTTGCCCGCTCAAGAAAAACATTGGTAACAATAAACAGGATCACGCCTACTGTAATTGCTGAGTCAGCAACATTAAATGCGGGCCAGTGGGAGGTTCCGACATACACATCGAGAAAATCAATGACGTAACTCAGCCTGATTCGATCGATGAGGTTTCCGATCGCACCACCGGCAATAAGAGAAAGAGCAATGCTATACCATTTGCTTTCCCTGGAATAGCTTCGATGGGCAATTACAATGATGACCATGGCAATGATCGTGGCGCAGATGAAAAACAACTGCCGCCACAATGCTGGCTGACCTGCCAGCATACTGAAAGCAGCCCCATTATTGGTAAGATAGGTCAGGTTAAAAAACCCCGGAATAATCTCCCGGGTTTCATACAGCGCATAGTTCTGAACTATCCAATTTTTGGTTACCTGATCAAGGGCAGTAACCGACAGTACTACTATTATTGAGCGCATGGCGTCTATTTGCTCTTTCTAGGCTAGCGAGCGCACAACATCTGCACAACGGGTACAGATTGTTGGATGCTCCGCATCAGAACCGACAGTAGTTGACACGATCCAACAACGCTCGCATTTTTCTCCTGCCGCAGGCTGCACCGCTATCTGCAGGCCGCTAATATTTTCATCGGCCACAAACTGCAAGCCGGCTTCTTCCTTTCCGTCTTCCACTAGTCGTAAAGAAGAAACAATACAGAGTTCCTTTAATTGTTGCTGATGCTTTCCCAGAAAGGAGCTAAGCTCTGCGTCTGCCTGCAACACAACTTCTGCATCAAGAGAAAGTCCAATAATTTTTTCCCGACGTGCACCTTCAAGCACCCTGGTCACTGCGCTCCTTAATTCCAACAAAGTATCCCAGCGAGTGAGCATATCCTCATCAGGCTTGATATCCTGCACATTTGGAAATTCGCTAAAACTAATGGTCGCTTCAAGAGCACCGTTTTGAGGCAACGAGTGGTAGTTGGCCCATGCTTCATCTGCGGTAAAACAAAGAACAGGCGCCATCAGCCGGAGTAACCCATCAAGAATTCGTGATATCACAGCTTGGGCTGCACGACGCTCAGCCGCATCAGGAGCTGAGCAGTACAACCTGTCTTTAAGTACATCCATATAGATACTGGAAATAACAGTACCACAAAAATTAAAAATTGAATGGTACACGGTGTGGAACTCATACCGTTCATAGGCCAATGTGACCCGATCGGTTAAGGCTGCAAATTTTGCAAGCGCCCATTTGTCAAGTTCTGTGTAGTGCTCAGGAGCTACCTGATGAACATTCGGCTCATAATCATTTATATTACTTAATAGAAAACGAATGGTATTGCGTATTTTGCGGTAAGCATCAGAAACCTGTTTCAAGATTTCATCGGAAACCTTAACATCATCCTGATAGTTTTCACTCGATACCCACAGTCGCAAAACCTCTGCACCGTATTGATCTATCACTTCCTGTGGGGCAACAACGTTACCAACGGACTTGGACATCTTCTTTCCCTTTCCATCTACCACATAGCCGTGAGTCAGCACCCCGTGGTAAGGGGCTCGTTCACGGGTACCGATAGAAGTGAGTAGAGAGGACTGAAACCATCCCCGATGTTGATCACTCCCTTCAAGATAAAGATCGGCTGGCGAATGCAATTCTTCACGCTTTTCCAGCACAGCAGCGTGACTGGTACCGGAATCAAACCAGACATCCAAGATATCTGATTCCTTGACAAAAATACTACTACCGCAACTGCAATGTGTTCCTTCAGGTACAAAATCTGCTGCCTCGTGCTTAAACCAGGCGTCGGCACCTTCTTGCTGAAATAGCTGTTCAATTTTGTCACAAACTCCGGCATCTCTCAATATTTCACCGCAGTCTTCACAGGTGAGCACTGTCACCGGCACGCCCCATGAGCGCTGACGAGACAGGCACCAATCAGGGCGTGATTCGACCATGCCGTAAATACGCTGTTCACCCCAGGCAGGTATCCAGGTTACCTCCTGAACTGCCTTTAATGCCTTTTCACGCAATTGTAGTTTTTCCATAGAGATAAACCACTGCGCAGTTGCCCGGTACATGACGGGTTTCTTGCACCGCCAGCAGTGCGGATAACTGTGGTGAATAGTTTTTTCCTGGACCATGGACCCATCTGCCAACATATCATCAGCTATCTGCCTATTTACATCGGGTACATGTTGCCCTGCATATTTCCCAGCTTCTTCGGTGAAATGTCCATCATCACTGACCGGAGATAAGATATCCAACCCATAACGTAAGCCAGTCAAATAATCATCAGCACCATGGCCGGGAGCAGTGTGCACGCACCCAGTACCCGATTCGGTGGTGACATAATCAGCCAACACCATTAACGAGTCGCGGTCCAAAAATGGATGCCGACATTTTTTCCCTTCAAGCCCCTTGGCAGAGAATGTCGCAACCACGGTGTAATCATCTCGCCCGAATGATTCAAAACATGACTCAACCAATTCTTTTGCCATTATCCAAATCTCGCCGTCAACAGCGACAGCCGCATAGACAAAATCTGGATGAAAGGCAACGGCCAAGTTTGCTGGCAGGGTCCAGGGAGTGGTTGTCCATATAAGGACATTAACCTTTTTGTTGCTTAACTCGGGTACGACTTCACTCAAGTCATCTACGACCGGAAATTTCACATACACAGATGGAGATGCGTGATCAGCATAGTCGACCTCTGCTTCGGCCAGCGCTGTTCCACACGAAGAACACCAGTACACAGGCTTTTTAGAACGAACTACAGCACCGGAAAGAAGAAATTTGTTAAATTCCGCCGCTATTGCTGCCTCATATGAGAAATTCATGGTGAGATAAGGCTCATCCCAGTCACCAAGAACTCCCAATCGTTTAAATTGTGCTTTCTGGGTCTTGACCCATTTTCCGGCATATTTGCGGCAGGCTCCCCTTTTTCCGAGGATGGATATCTCTTGTTTTTTTGCTCCCAATTCAATATCCACATTGTGCTCTATGGGAAGTCCATGACAATCCCAACCCGGAATATAAGGAGCATTAAAGCCAGCCATTCTCTTGGAGCGAAGAATTATATCTTTAAGAACCTTGTTAAAGGCTGTCCCAAGATGAATATTTCCGTTAGCATACGGAGGACCGTCGTGTAGAATAAAAGATGGCTTCCCCTCGGCGTGCTGCTGCAATTTCTTATAAAGCTCTTCCTTTTCCCAACGCTTAAGCGCCATAGGTTCTTTCTGGGTAAGGTTGGCCTTCATCTTGAAGCTTGTTTTCGGCAGGTTAAGTGTGTCCCTGTATTCCATTTTTACTCTCAAAATAGGTAAATATTCGATACGCCATGTGCTAATGTCAAAACTGCAAAGTTTACCAACAACGTTGCAAGATGCAAGAAAAAAGAATCAGCGCCCAGTAAAATAGCTGTCAACAAGAAAAAAACTCGCGTGACAATGAAGTAAATCCTGGCTGAAAATCAAAACTCTAGTCCCTTCTGAGCACGGATACCCTGTTTATAAGGATGTTTAACCTCCTGCATCTCCGTTACCAGGTCCGCAAGTGCTATTAACCCGTCACTCGCTTTACGACCAGTCACAATGATATGCATTTTTTCTGGACGCCGTTTGAGGACATCGAGCATTTCAGATTCTTCTAACATATTGTATACGACCAGATAGGTCAGTTCATCCAAAACCACAAGATCATGCTCTCCAGCATAGATGATATCCGAAGCAAATTTCCAGGCATCAAGAGCTACGGCCCTGTCTTTTTCAATATTGTCTGATTTCCAGGTGAACCCACGCCCCATAACGTGAAAATCAAGCAACGACGAAAAATGCTCTGCGGTCACCAGTTCCCCGTATTTCCATGACCCTTTAATAAATTGCACAACTGCAACTTTTTTACCATGTCCCAGGGCACGAAAAACCGTACCTAAGGCTGCAGTTGTCTTGCCCTTTCCGTTTCCGGTAAAAACTAGCAGCAACCCTTTTTCACTATCAGTCATCGCTTCCCTCTGTCATCATATACGGTTATCACAATCCATCCCCATCATGCACGTCCATAGGCTTTCCATACTGACGGACATATTCATACATGGCAACCGAAGCGGCAACGCTCGCATTGAGACTTTGAACATGACCCCACTGTGGTATTGTAAGTGAACGGATGGAAGGATATTGTAAAATATCAAAACTCACTCCAAACTCTTCGTGGCCGACTATCAAAGCTGTTTTCTCTGGAAATGGCTCACTACCGAGCAAACAATCAGTTTCCGGTTCAAGGCAATAAAAGACATACCCTTTACCGGTGATTGCCTCATAACAGGATTGAAAATTTGAGTGCTGATGAAGCACTACCCATCTCATGGAACCTTTAGCTGGTTCAGGGTCAAAAAAATCAACACCAACCAAGTGTACTTCCTGGATACCAAAAGCATCTGCAGAGCGAATAATCTTACCGATATTAAAATCGGGCTTAAGCCCGTCAAGAATAACGATACAATCATGAACACCAGGTTTGGCATGAGCAAGGCTACGGCGCTTTGCCTTAACAAACCTGGTTTGCATATCCTGCCGGCGATTAAAGCGACTCCGCATGATTTCTTTCCTGTAACGATGTTATTTTTTCTTTTCCGATTAAAACAGGCAGGGTATAGAATCCATGACCAAGCTGATCTTATCCAAAAAACAGGAGTACAAACTTGAAGGATACCAATACCAATACCAAGCCAATCTGTGACATCTGCGGTCTCGCTGTAAAAAAACTCCAGCACGTTGACGGGCAAATGGCCTGCTCCAGCTGCAACTTAATACTTGAAACCGTTCAGAACAATCCCACGCTCATTAAAAATCTCTGGCGAACGTATCAGGACGAGCCGATCCTCCTTAAACCGCACCCCCACATAATTGATTCGGAAGGTGAGCTTCCTGAAGTGCTCGATGGAAAACGATACCGTACAGTGGACCGAGAGTTCAACAAATGGTATCTCTCGGTGAGCGAGATAAAGGGCAAGCCTGTGGAAATATTTGCATCGACCGCCTTTGAACGAGACCATCGGCTCCAGTCAAGAATTTCAAACCTGACAACAATCACTCGCCTTATATCCCTGATACTACGCCATGTTGTATTAGGCGAGCGCATCACTCTTGACAAGTGTCTAGTACAAATCAAGCGTAGCTCAAGGCAGCAGGATGATTTACCAGACATGCTGCATGGCGTGTTGAACAAGTACAACACCCCTGATAAGGAACAATAAAAAGCTCTCCCTGTCTGGCCAACAAAGAAGGCAGGGAAAGAAAAAAAATCAATTATACTCCCGTCAGACAACTCGCTTTAACTCTACCCGCAAAAGGACTGCCAGGCGGGATTACAACTTCGCCATAAACTTTTCAGTATCAATAACAAAACGCTCATGGGTTCCCCTGCCTATTTCGCCGCCCTCATCACAGGCAACGACTTCAAAGACCAGCCTCCGCCGGTCAACTTCAATCAGCTCTGATTCGCACACCACCTGCATCCCTACAGGCGTTGCCTTGCTGTGGGAGATATTAACTTTTACCCCAACTGTTCCATGCCCTTCGGGTAGGAATGGTAATACAGATTGAAGACACGTCTTTTCCATCAGAGCCACCATTGCGGGGGTAGCATACACCTCCACAAGACCGCTCCCGTAGTTAGCGGCAGTGTCTTTTGCCTCAACCACCACTGTTTCACGCCCTTTGACTCCTGCCTGGATCTGCAAGTCCATACTCACCTCACTTATCTTTTACAAATAGCTGACACATCCATTTCAACTTGAAAAAAGAAAAAAAAAGCGTGGCCATGCTGAGCATGCCCACGCTTAAACTACTGAGAAACAACGATTAAAACATTTTGTTCCCCATATCTTTTTTATTGATCTGCAGGGATATGAGAATCGTCAGGCCTTCTCAACATCAGAGAAATCAATACCGACAGGATAAGGAGTGCTGCCGACAGATAAAATGCAGTATCTAAGCTACCGGTTTTATCCTGAATGGTTCCCGCAAGCCGTGGCATAAATGCACCAAGTCCCCAGCCGAAGAAAACGAC
>JAUVLX010000249.1 GCA_030600525.1 Desulfobulbus sp.
GCAGCAATAAAGGGCCAAAAGTGGACATTGGAAACCTTGACGTTTATGCCCCAGGCAATAATAAGTTCCGCATCTGCAGCAACCTCCGGCGGGCTCCCCGGTACGTCACCGTAGTGCATGGACCAACCCTTTCCTGCAGCAGCTGAGCAAATCGTCTCGATCAACCTGCTCGCACCAAGCTTATGGTACAGGCCATAACCACCGTTTCTATTTAAGACACCCATGTTACCAGCATATTGATAGGGCAATATCGCCTCACCACCATACTGTTCAACGGTCTTTGTAAGTTTTTCACTCAACAATCCAAGGGCGTCTGACCAGCTAATCCGTTCAAATTTCCCTTCGCCTTTTTGGCCGATGCGGACCTGCGGATAAAGAATTCGATCAGGAGAATAAACGCGCTCCGGGTATCTGCGCATCTTTCTGCAGATAAAGCCCTTGGTATAGGGGTGGTCAGGGTCACCTGTTAACGATTCCACCCTACCGTCCACAACTTTCGCAACAATCCCGCAACTATCAGGACAATCAAGCGGACACACGCTCTTTTTATACTCAATCTTTTTGTTAGACTCCATTTCTTGCTACCTTGGAAATTGGAAGAAATAGGGGCAATGCTACACCTCCAAACATCAGAGACATGAACCCTGAATAAATACCCACTATGTAGGATGGATAAGCGTAGCGCATCCACCACATTCAGGCATCGGATTCCGCGTGGATAGTCCTGAGCAATCCGCGTGGATGCGCTGCGCTTATCCACCCTACGCACTGTCCCCTCTTTCCCTATAGTTAAACCTATTTTATACTGGAGTAAGGTTCATGTAATTATTGGGAGGGAGAAATTTTTTCACTTCTTTCTCAATTTGCTTACCAGCTCTCTCTTGAACAATTTTCATGTTAAACCTCATCTGGAGATTCAACCAAAACTCAGGTTCGATACCAAAGAATTTGCCTAATCTGAGAGCTGTATCTGTTGATATTTCTCTTTTACCGTTTATTATTTGGTTTATACGGTTTGGAGGTACATTTATATCTCTTGCAAGCTTCGCTTGAGAGATTTCCATTGGCTCAAGAAATTCCTCTAGAAGAATTTCACCTGGTGTGATTGGGGTAAGTTTTTTTGCCATAATGTTCACCTCAGTGATAATCTACAATCTCAACGTCATATGTATTATCATCTTCCCATTTGAAACAAATACGCCACTGAGAATCAATTCTGATACTGTACTGTCCTTTTCTATTACCTTTTAGTGCTTCTAAGCGATTTCCAGGTGGAATTGTTAAGCCCTCTAATGAAACAGTTGCATTCAGCATTTCCAGTTTTATACGCGCTTTTTTTGATATACTTCTGAATCTCTTTACATCTCTATCGTTAAAGAGCTTTTCAGTATCTTTACATTTAAAAGATTTAATCATCCCTACACGATATTACGAGTGACGTAATGCGTCAACAATTATGATTATTGGGAAACAGGGAACAGGCCAAAATGGCACGAGTGTCGCGTCAACGATAAAATGTCGAGATATTGCGCTGTATTTGTTAGATCTTGGATTTCTTTAACAGGTTATTCATTGTGGCTATGTACCACCGGTAAAAGAAATTCGGATGCGAAAAAAGTCAAGCAAGATACGTCAGCGCAGCGTTGACGAGGCACTAGTTTAAGTCCTTTTTTAGCAATCCGCGTGGATGCGCTACGCTTATCCACCCTGTCACTGGACGGATCGCGGGCGAAAATGTGGTATAGGTGAACGCTTACGCAAAATTGATATTTTAAGAAAGAATGGTTTTGAATTTCTTCTTTCCTTTTATACGATAAATTGAAAAATCTCGGTCAATGGTTGCGATAGTATGTATGCCCAATTTTTCAGCTAAAAACACCAAACATGAATCTGCAAAATCCATTGGAAGATCACGATATTTTTCAGTGAGTTCTTTTATCCGCTTGAAATCTGAGTTCTCAATATTAACAATTTCAACTCCACCCCTGTTAATCCATTCAATAAAATCTATCTGTGCGTTACGATTAAAATCCAGTAAATGGAGTGTTTCTGTAACAGAGGCAATGGTGGTAACAAGTGGAACTTGATTGGACTTGATTGGACTTGATAAAATCAACGGACTTATGATAATGTTTGTCCGATGAATCGAACAATGCGATAAGAGTGCCACTAT
Source organism: Desulfobulbus sp. (assembly GCA_030600525.1). GTDB lineage: Bacteria > Desulfobacterota > Desulfobulbia > Desulfobulbales > Desulfobulbaceae > Desulfogranum. The sequence goes on from JAUVLX010000249.1 coordinate 2,174, forward strand.
CAATAAGTATTTTGTTCATTTTCTTTTTGTCACAAGCTTCTTTTTTAGCAGTTCCTTTCTATTTGATGAAAGGTCATCTCTACCGCTAGAATATCTACCAAATAAATCTTGTCCTGCTTCCCAAGCGTTCTGTTTCTCTAGTTTGCTGATATATTCAACCAAACTTTTTCGCACAAGCTCAGATTTTGACAACCCAAGATTTTTTGCAGTATGACTTATTTTTTGTTCTAATTTTGGATCAAGTCTCAATGTAATCATTTTACACCCCCATATTACTTATGGTAATACACCTAATAGCCGGCGTCATTTTTTTGTTTGTACACAAAAAGTTACATTCACCGACGAGATAACGAGAACTCTGTTATTAAAATTCTGTAAGGAGATCGCCCATGTACCAGAATTTGATTGTCAAAACAAATTACAAAACCAATCGGTTAAAGGTCGCAGTGATAGTTTTAGGTCTGTTACTGCTGGTGTGTCCCCAGGTAAGCTTTGCAGAATATGAAACACTGCAGCAATATTCGGCACAATCACTGCTCAAGCCGAAATTGCAAAAAGGAAAGCACTTTACTGTGGCAGAAGAGGTGACAAGTGATGGCCTGTTTTACCGCTATACAGTGTTATCACCATTTGGCACATTTACTGCCAGTTCAACAAGTGCACTGCACCAACTCGCCCAGGAATTAAATGTTATTGCGGCAATGAAAAAGATTGCTACTGATGACACTGCAATTGCCGCCTTAAAACAGTCCGGCAAAAACACTGCCACTGGTATCAAAAACCTTTTTACCAATACGGAAGAAACACTACAGGGTGCAGCCGATGGGGTGAGCAGCTTGTTTAACAGGGCTGTCAACACTGTCGGCAATCGGAAGGTGACGGATGCTGAGGACAACAGAGCGCAGCAGTTAATCGGATTTTCCAAGTCCAAGGGTCAAATAGCCACCAAATACGGAGTCAATGTCTACTCTGCCAACACGGTCCTGCAGGGCGAGCTGGACAGGCTAGCCTGGGCTGACTATCTTGGCGGTCTTGGGGTTGGTGTAGCAGTGAGTGCTGCTCCCGGAGTTGGGGGTTTAGTTATGGCTACCTCAGGTACAGCACGCCTCCTGAACGAAGTAATCAATACCACACCTGCCTCGGAACTCTGGCTGCAAAACAAAAACAAGCTCCTGGCCATGGGCATGAATGCAGATACGGTTGAGCTCTTCCTTAACAACCGTGTCTTTAACCCTGCGCTTGCAACTGTGACCGTTTCCGCCCTGGAAAAGATGAAGGGCGTGGAAAACCTGGAGTTGTTCATCAAGGTAGGATTGCAGGCAAGTGACCCACAAATGGCGAGGGTGATTACCACGCTGGCGGTCATGTCTGCTGGCTACCATAAACAGATTGCTCCATTAAAACGAATTTCACCACTGGCACGAATAACCAAAGCAACAACCAGCAAGGGAGAGGTTGTGGTCGTATTACCAACAGATCATATCATCTGGAGTGAAAGTGTTGCAGGTATTGCTCGCTCACTTACGGAGAAGACCGGCAAGCACTTGTGGGTATTGGGTGATTTCAGCTCGGCAGCCAGCACCAATTTAAAAGAAATGGGCTGGACCTTGCAGACCAATGTTCGGGACAGGTTGATTCCTTCTAAAAAGTAGCGTACCGTGACACCCCAAAAAATTTGGCAGCTGTAAAGCCTGCTGCCAAAATTTGTACATTTTGGTGCAGATCAAAACTGCAATTACATCGGTCGTGCGTAGGGTGGATAAGTGCAGCGCATCCACGCGGTATACCATTCCTGGGTGTGGTGGATGCGCTACGCTTATCCACCCTATACAAAGCAATTTCTGATTATACACAACTCTCAGCCACTTGCATGAGCCTGTGAGGGGATAGGCTGCACCCTGTGTGCGTCCCCAATTTCTCTCATCCCCGATCAATCTCAACGCCCTTAACTGAACAACAAAAGGGAGAAAAGTTACATTTTAACTAACCCTTCTTGTGCCAGCTCATCAAGGAATACAGCAACCTGTTGTTGGCAGTCCTCTTCAGTCACGTCGTATTCTGTGATGAGCCGTTTAACAATATCAACCGGCATCACCTTTTCTTCCAGTAGTGCCCATATTTTACTTCCTATCTCATCAATACCGAAATACTGACCAGACTGCATGTTCAACAGGACCATCTCGCCATCAAGTTCCTGGTACACCAGGTCTTCTGGTATAGTAACTGTACAGTTTTGATATCGAATAAAAGTGTTTTGTACTTCTGGACTATCCATTGCATTACCTCTTCAAGTGACGAAAAAGTTTTAGTAATAAAGAAGCGACCCTTGTTGTCTTGCCATCTTCATTCCACGTTGGAACACGATCAATCCTACTCCCATCAATACAATGGTGAAGATAAATAGAATGATAATTTGTTTATAAACGTCACCAATACCAGCACCTCCCAAAAGGATCATACGCAACGCGTCCAGGCTGTAGGTGATTGGCAGTAAGGCAGAAATCGGTTTCAACCAGGCTGGCAAGAGTTCCACCGGAAACATGACCCCGCCAAACAAACCAGACATTGCCCCTATCGCCCAACTAATGGGGCTTTTCTGCTTAAATACAATAACAAAGGCGGCCGAAAGCAGACCTATACCCCAAAAGGACAGTATGGTGAGCACCAAAACAAGCAAAAGGGTAACCACATGATTCACATGCAGATGCACACCAAAGAAGGCGACACCCGTTAGCAGATACACTATCACCCGCAACGAGGTAAAGGCAAACTGGTACAAAGAAGAATAGACAAGAATAGCGGTGGACGAAAGCGGGGTAACCAGCATTGCTTCAAGAGTGCCGAGCATCTGCCCTTTGCGGATTTCGTCACCAAAACTGTTTACCGCAACAAAGAGATAATCTGTAAAGGCAACCCCAATAAGGACAAAGGCAAAATAATCGCCGCCGTACTGCTCCAACACACCTGCTTGGCCGGGACCGACCAGCTTACCAACAAAAAAAAACAGGACCGTGGTAATCAACACACTGGCAAGCTGAGCTGGCAGCCGCAACCTGTAACTGAGGTCGATACAGATGTCCCGCTTTAGGAACGCAAAGGCGCGACGCACAATCAACATACGGCCTCCGTTACAATGCGGGTAAACATGCTTTCCAGATCCGGCCGCTCAGGTCGGCACTCATAGACACGCACACCGTTATGCACCAACGCGTTCAACACCATTGGTATGTCTTCTTCTCTTGCCAGCACCTGCAATATCTGGTGAGCCCCCTGCTGTGTCATCCTCTCAATGTCGACAGGCACCTTCACGTCAAGCTCC
>JAUVLX010000069.1 GCA_030600525.1 Desulfobulbus sp.
CTTCCTGCTGATATTGCAGACCGGCTGATTCTACGACTAATCAATGAAAGTGTAGCCTGTCTTCGCGAAAAAGTGGTGGCAGATAGCGACCTTTTGGATGCAGGAATGATTTTCGGCACCGGTTTTGCCCCTTTTCGTGGAGGTGTCATCCACTATGTGCATGAGCAATCTCCGGCAATAGTGTTGAGTAAAATGCAACAACTGGCGACTCAGTATGGTGAGCGTTTTACTCCTGATCAGGGATGGGATACGATATAAGCATAAGCTCTTTGCCCTGACAATCATCCCATCGTCGACACATGAGAAGAGGATTATCTATGCAGCGACACACAGATTATATAGCTCCTGATCATGCGCATACTCTACACGGTCTTTTTCTGAGACGTATTTCCCGTAGCCCACAGACAACCGCCTACAGATACTTCAACAAAATAAATGAAATATGGGAGGATATATCCTGGCTGGAGATGGGCGAGAGAGTCGCCACCTGGAAGGCAGCCTTAGCCAAAGAACAACTTGAAGCAGGAGAAAGAGTTGCCCTGATGCTCCCTAATAGTCCTGAGTGGGTGTGCTTTGATATAGCAGCACTCTCACTGGGCCTTGTTGTGGTTCCATTATTTGCCAATGATCGACCGGAAAACATTGCCTATATCCTTGAGGAAACGGATACCAAAATACTGCTTTGCCCTGGTCTTTCCTACTGGAACGATCTTGAACCGGTACTCAACAGGCTCAAAAACATTCAACGCATTGTTACTCTGGATTTCTGTAAGGTGCAGGACGAAGATCCCCGGATACAGTGCAGCAGTGACTGGCTTGCTTGTAAACCGCTGGCACTGGACACAGAGTTCAACAATGGTGATGATTTAGCATCCATTGTTTTCACCTCCGGCACTACCGGTCCGCCCAAGGGAGTTATGCTCAACCACCGTAATATCCTAGAAAACAGTTATGCAGGGCTCAAGACTATTACTATTTACCAAGAAGACCTTTTTCTTTCTTTTTTACCTATGTCCCATATGCTGGAAAGAACAGTGGGCTATTACCTGCCGATCATGGCAGGTGCTACGGTGGCTTTTGTCCGCTCTATCCCGCAACTGCAAGAGGATCTCCAGCACCTGCAGCCAACTGCCCTGATAGCGGTACCTCGTATTTTTGAAAAAATTCATGCTGGTATCGAAAGCTCATTGGCAAAAAAAAACTGTCTTGCACAACGATTATTTGCACTGGCTGTCAAAACAGGTTGGCATCGTTTTGAGTATGAACAAAAAAGAGCATCCTGGTCACCTCTCCTTTTCCTTCACCCTCTCCTTGATAAGCTTATCGCTGCCAAGGTAAGGGAGAAGCTTGGCGGAAACCTGCGCATCATTATCAGTGGAGGAGCCGCACTCTCACCAGAAATCGCGAAACTGTTTCTCGGCCTGGGCCTGCCCCTCTGTCAGGGATACGGTTTGACAGAAACCAGCCCGGTTGTCAGTGTCAACCGGGTGGAAGACAACCTACCTTCCGGGGTCGGTCCCCCTTTGCCTGGAGTTGAAGTAAAAACAGGTAAAGACAATGAGCTCCTGGTACGCGGCAGCTGCGTAATGGCCGGATATTGGAAAGATTCAGCAGCCACAGCCCAAACCATGACAACTGACGGATGGCTACGTACCGGTGATCAGGTTGCAATAAACAACAACCACATCCAGATCATCGGCAGACTCAAAGAGATCATAGTCCTCAGTAACAGCGAAAAAGTTGCCCCCGTGGACCTTGAAATGGCAATTACCCTGGACCCTCTTTTTGAACAGGTCATGGTCATTGGCGAGAAAAGGCCTTTTCTCACTCTGGTTGCCGTGCTAGAGCAGGAGGCATGGGCAGAACTCCGCGCCACCCTGCACCTGCCCGACAGTGACAATTCACTCCACTCTGATAAACTGCAGCAAGATGTGCTTGCAAGGGTTGACCAGCGCCTACAGTCCTTTCCAGGATTTGCCTGGATTAAACAGGTCGTGCTCACTCTGGAGCCATGGACGGTTGAAAACGGATTACTCACGCCTACCCTGAAAATAAAACGAAAAAAGATTGCCGACCTGATGGAGGAGGAAATTGAAAAGATGTATGCTTAAGGGTACCTTGAAAAAGGAGTTTTTTCGATCATAAGCCCCAACTACGATCCATGTGATTGATAATGGAGACTTTGTGTACCTCTGAGGATAAAAGTTGGTTCATAACGAAATAAGCGAAGACTCCAGGAGATTAGACCGCAATAACATTTTTTTTAAAGTGCCCTTGAATCCTGAGGAAACAGACGTGCATAAGATAAGCAAAGCAGTTGTACGTGATGATGCTGCAGATAAATCTTCAGGAAAGGCGAAGTACGTCTCCGACCTGAGCTTCCCCGGAATGCTGCATATGGCCATTAAGCCTGCGGACATCCAGCACGCCCATATTCTCAATATCGATATCCCCAAACTACCTGAAAACTACACAGTTATTAATGGTGAAGACTTCAAAGGGCAAAACCGGGCGACGATTATCGCCGAGGACTGGCCTTTTTTTGCCGAAGACAAGGTTCTTTATTATGGTCAGCCTCTGCTTGCAGTGGCCGGACCAGAGCTTGAGATCTGTGAAAAGCTCTGTTCCGAGATCACAGCTAAATATGAAACCCTTCCAGCAGTATCGGTAATAGATGAAGCCCAAGAATTTTTCAATGACTTTCATATCGTTAAGGGATATCCCGAAAAGGCTTTTAAAAAAGCGGCTCTTATATTCGACAACTCCTACCGGACCGGCATGCAGGAGCAGGCATATATGGAGCCACAGGGAATGATTGCAGATTTCCCAGACGGCAGCCTGATGGTTCGAGGGTCGTTGCAGTGTCCCTATTACGTAAAGAATTCGCTGATGAATGCGCTGGCACTTGATGCGGACCACGTGAGGGTTATTCAGACTGTAACCGGTGGTGCATTCGGCGGTAAGGAGGATTTTCCTTCGATCCTTGCAGGCCAGGCCGCTGCCGCTGCAGTTAAGACGGGGCACCCTGTCAAAATAGTGCTCGACAGACGCCTTGACATGCAGCTTACCCCCAAAAGGCACCCATCAGTGATCGATATACGGACGGCTATCGATGAAGAGGGACATATCATCGCGATGGATATCGATTGCAGAATAGATGCCGGTGCTTACCAAACCCTCTCCGAAGTTGTTCTTGAGCGTGCGATATTTATCTGCACTGGAGCGTATAATATAATGAATGTACATGTACGCGGACGCACGATGAAAACAAATCATATTCCCTCAGGGGCGTTCCGTGGTTTTGGCGGCCCCCAGGCGCATTTTGCAGCTGATATGAATATGCATTTTCTTGCAAATAAGCTCGGCATCCCCCCCCTCGAATTGAAAAAAAAATATCTCTACCAACAGGGAGATCATTCCATAACAAGTGGAACCTTCCGCGACGAGATTAAATTTGACGAAATGATTGAAAAGATAGAGGAAGCTTCCGAATACAGCAGAAAATGGGAGGAGTACAACAGCAAGGCTATGTCGAAACCCTGTAGGGGGATTGGAATATCATTTGCAGCCCACGGAGGTGCATTCACCGGAAGCGGAGAACAGGACATAATTAAAAGTCTTGTACGGCTGTCGGCTGAAAGATCAGAATCAGAGCATTACATTGTCCGCATTCTTGTTTCCAATGTTGAGATGGGCCAAGGGGCGTCGACAACACTCCGAAAAATCGTAGCAGAAACCATGTATCTACCACTTGGCCAGATCGTTTTCAACCGATCGGATACCGATGAGGTTCCCGATTCAGGCCCTACAGTTGCCTCACGTACCATAATGATAGTGGGAAAACTGTTACATGATGCGGCCAAAGAACTCCTGGAAAGAATCAACTCAGGTCATGTCCCCCAAAACGGGAAACCGGTTGACGTAGAAAAACGATATGTTCACCCTCAAGAGTTTGAATGGGATGAATCCACCTTCACCGGCGATGCCTATCCAGCTTACTCCTGGTCGACAAATGTGATAGAGGTTGAAGTCGATCCGCTCACCTATGAAACCAAAGTGATCGGTTCATGGGCAGTCTATGATGTTGGCACCCTGATAGATTTAAATATTGTAAAAGGCCAGATGCAGGGAGGAACGGCCCAGAGCCTTGGCTCCGCCAGTCTTGAAAAGATGGAGATGATCAACGGCAGGCCTGCCCAGTTATCCTTTACAGATTACACTATTCCGACCACCCTTGATTTCCCGGATCTGCAATGCCAGTTCATCGATAATCCCTATCGCTACGGCCCCTTCGGTGCAAAATCAGCAGGTGAACTGCCCAACATAGGTCCAGCAGCAGCCTTTACCGCCGCCATCTCACAGGCCACCGGAACAATCATTACTGAAATTCCAGTTACCCCAGAAAAACTGGACGCAGAACTCAGATGAACTCTCCATTTACGGTAAACTTTGAACTTGACGGCCGCAGCGTCTCATTTGAAACACGCCCTGATCGACGGCTGCTTGATTTAATACGTGAGGATGCCCGCATTACCGGTGTTCGAGAGGGCCGCGGCGAAGGGGAATGCGGCGCCTGCTGCGTACTTATTAACGGCAAGCTGATCAACTCCTGCTGTGTACCTGCTGTAAACGTTCACGGCTGCAGCGTCACAACCATTGAGGGATTTGCAGAGACAGAGGAATTCACACTCATCTCGGATGCCTATGCCGAGGCAGGAGCTGTCCAGTGTGGTTTCTGCACTCCAGGCTTTATCATGGCCACAGCTGCTCTGCTTAAAGAAAACCCCACGCCCACCGATGAAGAAATCCGAACAGGCCTATCCGGCGTTCTTTGCCGCTGTACAGGCTATACGATGATAATCGAGGCTGTCATGCTTGCTACAAAGAAGCTGCGATTCGGCCAGCAACCTTCCGTAGGAACGGTAATAAATAGGGATACATTGATCCCCCAAACCATTGAAGGCGCGATTAAGCTTCTCAGGGATGGTTATAGGCCGGTTGCAGGTGGAACGGATCTCATCGTTCGCCGCCATGCTTTATTGAAATCCAATCCTAAGCTTGCCGGTCCGGACAAACTTTTCAGCTGCAGACAGATAACAGGTACAGATAAAATTTACTCCGGGAACGGTAGACTTATAGTAGGCTGCACCGTGAGCCTTACCGATATAATCGTATTTCCCGGATGCCCCCCACTTCTGCGTGAGGCTCTTTCTTCCATAGCAACCCCAGGTATCAGAAACGCGGCGACCTTGGCCGGTAACATCTGCAATGCCAGCCCTGCAGCAGATTCACTGCCTGCCTTATATCTGCTCAATGCAAAAATAAGGACGTCCGGTGGTTCAGGAGCGAGGGAGATCCCGATTGAGGATTTCATTACTGGGCCAGGTAGGACGCTTTTAAAACCCGATGAACTGGTCACCTCAATCAGCTGTGAGATACCGACGGGAAGTGCAGACAATCATTGCTGGATATTCAAGAAGGTCGGCACAAGGGCGGCTAACGCGCTTTCAAAACTCAACATTGCCGCAATGTGGCAAAATGAAGCTAATACAGTATCAAATTTCAGGCTCGCTATCGGAGCCTGTGCCCCGACAGTCATTCGAAGCATTGAAGCGGAACAGCTGATAATCGGATCGAAAACCACAGATATTGAGAAATACTTACCGGAATGTCTTGCAGTCTACAGCAAATTAATCAGGCCGATAAATGACCAGCGTAGCACCGCAGCATACAGGAAAAATACTGCTCTCAAACTCATCGACTACATCATTAAAACTGCAGGGAATAATAAAGATAACCCTTCGTGATTTTTAGAAAACTACTGCGGCGTGGGTAGCGGAAACCAAAAGTAAAACATCGTCCGCTCATTTAAGATTACCTTTAATCTCCTACCCAACAGCTCACTGTTGTGATTGAGCTTCAGCCTCCTCAATAAACCGGCTGACCCGTTGAAAAACCTTTTCTGCCCCAAAACCCTGGACAATAACGTGCCGCTCAGAACTCATTAACAGGTACTCTTTTTGGGAACTTGCCAGACGGTCAAAAAGCTTTCGCGAACCTTTTCTGCTGACAACCGGATCATGGTCTGCATGGATGACCAGTGATGGCATGGCAACCTTTGCCACCCTTTTTTCCAGCTCATCAAGAAGATTGCCCACCTCTTTAATGCCTTGTACCGGATTGCGGTCATAGTTTATATGGGGACTCTCTGCTGCAAACTCCAAAAACTGCTCACCAGGGTGTTCCCCTTTTATTTTTTGCACCATTTTATTCCACGTATCACTGGCAGGCATAAACTTTGATGAGTAATCCCTGAGCTGCATCGGTGGACAGATCGCGAACACACCTGCGACCTCAGGTACTCGTGATGCCAGATGCAAAGCCAGGGTGCCACCAACAGATACCCCGCCGACAATAACCCTGCGGCAGGTATTACTCAGCAGGGCATACCCCGCATCAACCTCATTAACCCAATCCTGATAACTGCAACCGGCAAGATCAGCAGCGCAAGTGCCATGCCCAGGCAATCGCGGAGCATACACCCAATACCCTTTTTTATGCAGATAACGGGCAAGATCCATTACCTCCAGGGGGGTTGCCAGGTAACTGTGTACCAGCAGAATACCAGTGCGCTTTTGTACGCTTGAATAAAAGATCGGTTTACCCGAACCCTTTTGTATAGCAGACATGCTGCACCATTTTTCTACTGCACGCCGGTAGTGCTGGTTTGCCTTTTTTAACAAGTAACGAATAAGAACAAATTTAAGTAAAAAATCCGGCTGCCACGCGAGGGAATATAAAAATTTCTGCAGGGTTTGCAGCGGTTCAACTTCATTAGCAATGACTTCAACCGGGTTGTCAATCCGTCCCCGATGAAAACTGAGCGGTGCTGACAGTTTTGAGCGATCGCGAATAAGTGTTTCTCCCTTCCTGATCACAATTCCCTTGTCAATAGCGAGCTGGAAAAAATTTTCAAATTTCTTATACCTATCATCAACAACCAAATGACTCTGATCCTCCTGTAACGACTTATGCAAAAAAAGATGCCTGTATTGACGCTCCTGGAGCAAAGAGGCGGCATAAAAAACCCGTCGCTGCAAGTCCTTTTTCTGTATCTTTTCGTAGGGATACATCCGGAGAAAGGAGGCAAAGAGGTGCTCATGATTAACAGTGGTCATGGAATAAATAGCATGCATGTACTGCTGCATGATCCGGCGGCCACATTCCTGAACAACTGTATTAAGAAAAGGAGCGCCAACAAAGCTGGTAAAATCAGACTGCAAGAGTTCTTCATCACTCACCAGATTGGCAAGCTGTGCTGCAATATCGATGGGCTTACCAAAACGAATATCAACATCAACCCCGGCAAGCAACATGGTCCCCTCGGTCATTATTTCTTCGAGCACCCTTTCAGACACCCCCTTGACCAATTTTTCGGTAAGAGTAGAGGCAACATTTTCATGGGCCCGCAAAGGGTAATAGGTAAGATTGACCGGCACAATGGTTGGTGCGGCATTGCCCATTTCCTCGACTGATCCAAGCCCGAGATATTCCAGCGAGCAGTTGGCCTGGGGGGTTCTTTTCTTGGAATGCAGTAACAGGTACCGTCTAAACAGCTCGGTCCGCAAGGCCAAGGTCGCCGCACCCGTATGCGGCTCATGCATGCCTTTGGGGTCAGTCACCATATACTTTCCCCCGTGCATGATCTTTTTGGTTTTGATCATGCTGCCCTCTGGGAAAATAATCCAGTTAGCCTCACCGGTAAGCAGGGTCTTGATGACAAGTTCGTCACGCTGGGGATCTTGAGTGGAAACAGCGCCGACCAGCTCTAGAAAATTGCCGAATCCCCCCTGGAAAAGTTTGGCATTGGCCAGGGACCAGACCGGAATCCCGGTCAGCTTAAAAATATGGTAAGGGAGGAAAAAAGTCTCGATGCGGGTGAAATGATTAACAACAAAAATAGCCGCATTACCAGGAAGATATTCCCGGCCATGAACTGCTATATTTGCTTTTGAGAGACGGGAGAGCGTTTTTATGACCATCCCTGTAGTGAGATACGCTGAACGGTTCATCCATTGCTCCGCTGAGGATCACGACGTTCTGGTAATACTTCTAATATAGGTGCCCAGGGCTTATTGATCAAGGGGGCCTGGATATTGGCAAAGTGATTTGGCCGCAATCAGCAGCAGAAAGCCATGGGGACAGGGAGCCTGCCCCCATGAAATTGTGTCGGTGTTAAAACGGGTCTGTATTGGTTGCTGCCGCATTCTGTTTGGCTTTCTCTTCCGCCGCTAGTTGCTGACCGGCTGCAGCTCCGGCCGCCTCACGCACCTGCTCCTCTGTAAGCGATTTATCTTCCACCTGCGGTACTTCAACAATAACCTTACGGTGGGCATAGTGAATCCCTTTAGCGGCAAGGGCATCACTGATACGTCGATAAGCATCCCGACGAATAAGAAACTGACGACCGGGTTTGGCTGTAAATTTCACCCTGATCACCATCACCGAATTGGAAATTTCATACACCCCCTGCGATTTCACCGGCAGGATAAAATCAGGGCCAAGTTCTTCATCCTGGAGCATTGCCTGACCGACCTTTTTGATAACCTTCCTTACCACCTCCACATCGGTATCATATGGAAACTCTAGATTAAATTTAACAACAATCCCTCCCCGCATGAAGTTGGTAATCGAACCAAGATCACTGTGGGGAACAATCTGCAACATCCCGCGATGGTGGCGCAGCATCACATTACGCAGGGTAATATTTTCAACCGCTCCTTTAACGGACCCGGCCTGAATATATTCCCCGACGCGGAAAGCATCATCCAGCAAATAAAAAACACCTGACAGCACATCAGAAACCAATTTCTGGGCACCAAAGCCGATAGCAAGGCCGATAACACCAGCACCGGCAAGCAAGGGGGCTATATCCACTCCAATTGATGACAGCACAATCAAGGCGACCATAACCAGGAGGGTAGTGGCGATAAATTTACGAATCATCGGCAGCAGGGTATAGCTTCTCCCCAGTTGTTTGGCGCTGCCGAACTCATCACTCTCATTGACGTCCTCCTCTTCCTGCTCGGGCATCGACTCCGTAATCTTACGTTCGATAATTCTGGAAATAAAACGCCAGATAAAAAGGGCAAGGGTAAGAGTGATCAGAATATCAAAGGCAGACTGGACTATATTGGTAGCAAATGGAAAGTCAAAACCCCACAGGGTCATGACCCAGACAAAAAGAACAAGCACCAGAAAAGCACGAAAAACCCTCTGCATGATTTGCTTTAACCTTCTTTCTTTCTGTTCAGGGCTGAGATAGGCATCACTTAAAGCAGCCTTTTTCTGTTCGTCCGGCTCTTCTTCCCGTTTGATGCCAAGAGTGCTCACAATGTTACCGATTAACCAGTAGCCGATGCGATCAAGGATTAGGTAAAGCGGCACAATCAACAAACTGATTATCAGAGCTCCATTATCCTTTCCAGTTCTGGTAATTAAGGTGTTAATCCAGATGGACCAAATCCCAAAAAGGTACAGCAAGGCGAATACGTGCCACATGGAAGCAAACTGCCGCATTGCCCAGGAGTTAGGGGCTTGCCCTTCTTCTCCAGTCAAAATCGCTTCTGTCACATGCCGCCTAGTCAACACTATTTTACCGGCAATAAGGAGCAGCAACAGCGTCCCCAACACAGCCCCCAAAGCAAGCCAGGGTCCCTTACTTATACCGGCATCCCTTAAAAAAGTAAGGGCCATCATGGCAGTGGCCGTGTACCAGGTAAAGATTTGAAAGCCTTTATGCACTTTTTCTGCAAGAGCATCGTCCAAGGGCAACAGACGCAATGCAGGAGCACCTGGACTACAGAAAAAACGGGACAGTAAAGAGAGACCTCGTCCACCTAGAATGGTTCCCAGTAAAGCCATGAACGCTGCTCTTACCGGTTGCAGGTCAATATCAAGAATAAAAAAGAAAACCAGGGAGCCGGCCACAAAAAATGTAAGATAGACAATGGCCGGTAAAAGAGCAACGCAGGCTCCCCACAACCGATTCATCCCCTCATCCTCTTCTCCGGCAGGAGGAGGTGCCTGAAGCAGGGTCCCGCCTGTTATTCTCCGTAAGAACCACTCAACGCCCAAGCCCACTCCAAGAGAGAGAAGTATCAGGAACAGGTTGAGGAGTAATCTATCAAATTGACCGTCGCCAATCTGCAGCAGGGCACGGCCCACCTCTCCCGGGATCCGTAGGAAAAAAGGCAGAAGACGGACCCCACCTGCCCCACTTTCATCGTTTTTATTATCAATGGCATGGAGCCACTCTCTTAACGATGCCCCCAAACCTGTTTTTTTCTCAGGCAAAGTCGATTTAACCGCTGCAATTTTTCCAAGCTCGCCAATGAGCAGTTCACGAATTTCGCGGTCACTAAGGCGGGCAAGCACCGCATCGATTTCCTGAGGGCTTTTGGCCGCACTGATAGCCTCCTTGGCACCAGGATCAGCGTCCTTACTGGCTGCAAGGCTTGCAGTGCCTCCTGCTAACAACAGTAAAACAAGAAGAATCCCTCCCACCAGCCTAAAACCAAAAACCGTTCTCATTTTTACCTCCTCTTTTGTAATTATTATTGAATAAAGTTATTCTACCATCTCGTTGGCACGAAGAGAGCTGTCCGTGGTATCAATATCAACTGCAGTCCGTTCGAAATCGTAAATAATTATTCAAACACGGCTCTTTTCTAAAACAAGAAAACAGCCATTTGCTAGGATGCAGCGCTCTCGACATCACTCTTTTTGGCTGAACGCAGTCTCGGCAGACAGACCAGGGCCACAAGCACCAGTACTGCAATCATATACCAGGGGAACCAGCCCATAGAGATTTTAAAAGCCTCATTTTCAACCAGTTCTGTTGTCCACTGGGGATGCTGACTCCCCTCCAGTTCTCGCAATTGCAGAATCAGCACCGCATAAAAAATACCGATAATGCCGTACGCCGCATTAAAGGCCAGACCTTTAAAACTAAGTACTGTTGCCCGCTGCTCAGATGCGGTTATCTCATTGAGATAGTAACTAGTAAAAAAAGAGGTCATCATCATCCCTACAAATACAAACATCATGGGTACGAACCCGTAATAAGGGATAAACAGCGGGAGGAGAAACAAAGTAGCCAATGCCAGCAGAGCAAGCACAATCAGGTTCTTTGCCAGCGAGAATCGCTCAGTCATCCCCCTTGCTATTCTGGGAACCAGCAACCCTAAAACTGCCACTCCTGATCCGAGAAGACCAAAGCTGGCCTCTGGCAGGTTGATCAATCGATAATACTGGCTGGTCATGGTCACGATCATGCGCAAGGTATGATCAAAGGTCATCGCAAAAAGGATGATAGCCAGGGCCAAAGGGGTACGTATAATCCAGCGACCGGCAGCCATTGTCTGGCGCGTCATCTCCCTGACACTTAACTGTACCGGTTCCCCCTGCTCTCCATTGACAACTACTTGCGGATCGCGCATGCGCATAGTCGTCATCCACGCCAAAATGCCTAACAAAAGGGTTAGGTAAATGGGGAAACGCATGGTCACTTGTTGGGAAAGCATACCGGTAAAGCCAAACAGGTGCAGAAAGCGATTAACCATACCTGGATCATAGACCGCAGCACCAATAGTCATGGCAAAAATATAACCGATGTTCTGACAACGCATCTGCAAATCAAGCACCTTGGGCCACTCTTCGCGGATACCCGCCTCGACCAGAGTATCATAAGCCATCGCCTCATCGGCACCACTCGCCATGGCTTCAGCCACACCGCTCAATACCCTGTTCACCAGAAACGCTGAAAAGATTAGATTGCCATTGCCCAGAGGCACAAAGGCAATCACTGCCAGTTCAGCGATCATAAAGAGTGTGGTCCCCACCAACAGACGCTTTCTGCCGATTACATCCGCCACCACCCCCAGGGGAACCTCAGCCAAAACAATGGTAAAGGCCCACACTGTATTCAGCAGGGCAAACTGCTCCAGGGTCAAGCCGTAATCAAGAAAAAGAATTGTAAAAACAGGATAGTAAAATCTGGCGTTGAAAAGCACCCGGAACAGGAGAAACAACTTTATATTGAGCAGGCTGAACGGCGAGGTGGAACTCTTGGTCATACTCATGTATTTCAAAAAAAAGTTATGTTTATTCTTGACGATGTTGAACAATACCCATTTCAACAGGGATAACCAGACAAAAAAGGTGCTCCTCAAAGTAAATGATTACATTGGACTATTTACAAAAGCTTCTATATACTGTTAGCGACAGATGCTTTTCTGTACGCAGTGCCCCCCTTGAATACTAGGAGATCTGCATGACTGTATCCAACCACTGTCGGAAAATGGAGGCGATGTGATCAGCCCAAGCCACTACCCTGTATCTGATCCTGGCTTCAGCCGCTGTTTCATCAAAACAGGCTCACCACTTTTCACATGAAGTTCCTTGGCCATTCTCGTGCAAAAAAAATCACTTTCCTCACCATATCTGCGGTCTTTTTCCTGTTTCTACTGACTGTCAGCGCCTACGTTTTTCTCTACCTTTTTAACACCGTCAACTACAGCCAAAAACAAACTCTCCAATCGCTTGCTCTGGTGTTACAGCAGCAGGTTGCCTCCTCAGCAGATACCGCAAAGCATAGCTACCTGCGCGCTGCAGCAGAAAACCAACTCGCCACCCTGCGCACACTGCAGGTAAAATATCAGGAAGGAGCACTCTCCCAAGACGAGGCGCAATGGCTTGCTGGTAGTATCATCACAGGGCAGCAAATGAGCAAAGCCTGCTATAACTTTGCCATCAATGCACAGGGAACGATCAGTGTGCACCCCCTGGATGACATGATCGGGACCAAGTATCAGGAGCAAAACACTCATCAACATAAGGGTCTTCCCAGGCAGGGTTTTTACACTTTCACTAGACAGCATCACACGAATAAATCAGTCGCTGTCCCCATGCTGGGCTACGTTACCACCTTTAAGCCCTGGGGCTGGCAGATAGTTACCAGTATTGCTGTTGAGGAAGCTGCAACCCTTATAAATTTTGAGGACATTCAATC
>JAUVLX010000152.1 GCA_030600525.1 Desulfobulbus sp.
TTATTAAGATGAGCCATTCAAGCATTATGCATTTTTTTTAAGTTGAATTGGGGGCGTATATAGTAAGCTCGTACTTTTTAACTTTTCCGTTAGCAAGAGGAACTATGACGAGTAGACCACTTTTTGGCAGAGATTTTTTAGTACTCTGTACCATTACTTTTCTTGCTCTTTGCAATACAGCCGTTTTTTTTAACTTTTTCCCATATTTACTGAGTCTTGGATTTTCAACTCAGGAAACAGGCATGCTCATCGGTCTCTATCCATTGACTTCAATGGTTATGTATGCGGGCGTGAGCAGGTTTATAACGCCAACGAATGCCTGTGTCACCATGGTAATCGGTTTGCTCATTACTGCATGCTGCGGTATCGCCTACCAGTTTTCGACCTCAATACTTCCCCTTGCCTTGATTCGAATTGCCAGTGGTTTGGGCCTGTTTTTCACGATGGCATCGTGTATGACTCTTTTTGTGGTGGTTATTCCCCCGCTACAGGCTGGCCTTGCTTTCAGCTTGTACTCGGTTGCCATGCTGCTCCCGTATTCCATTATGCCTGCCATAACTGAGTTAACTCAATCCTGGTTTACCAACCCTGCAACCATGTATATGCTGACAGCCTTGCTCCTGGTGCCGACTGCCTTGTTTGCAGCAGTCCAAAAGGCAAAGATTTGTAGCCATAAAAGTGCCGATAAAGAGACAGCAGGTGAGTCACCGGTAAACAGCGGCTATCGTCATAATCTGCTTCGCGGACAGGTTGCCGGAATACTCTTTATTAACGCGAGTTATTTTTTTCTTTTTTCGTCTCTGTTTTATTTTCTCAAAGGGTATGGCATGGAGCAGGGGATAGATAACCCTGGTTACTTTTTTACCATCCAGATGGGCATTATGGTTACCATGCGCCTGTTTGGCCGTAGAGTTTTCGATCTGTATAGCAAGGAGCACCTCATACTGTCTGCCTTAATTATTACAGGTATAGGGTATGGTATCCTTGCCGTTGGTGTCAGCGGGTCATTGTTTTTTGCCATTGCGGTGCTCTTTGGCATAGGTATGGGACTCTGCATTCCCCCGCTGAATGCCTTGATGTATTTGAACTCAGAACCACAGTTTCAGGGATACAATGCCAATATGATGATGCTAGCCATGCATTTTGGGTCTTTTGTTGGCCCTTTCGGTGGTTCATGGCTTATTGCAACCGGCGGATACCCTGCCTATTGTATGGGTACCATCGGGCTAATCCTAGTGGCATCTTTGGTTATTCTCTCTTTAATGAAGTGGAAACAGCCTGTTGCTGGCAAATATTAGAAATCACGCACTCCACGAAGAGTATAGTTGCTATCAAAATCTACAGCCTAATTAGCCTAATCCCCAACCAATACCTCAAGGATTTCAGGGAGGGCTTGACCGCTCGGCTGTTGGACAAAAAAGCCCCTCCCGCTCCGTAATGCCATGTCGGAGAAGGTGTTTTCTTCAATGTTAATGTCGATGATGGTGCCGCCCTTTTGATATACTGCCATTGCCACCTGATTGGGAAGATTTGTAGCCCCAGCAGTTCCTACGATGATTAACAGATCGGTCTGCTGTGCAGTTTCAAGAGCGCTGTGAAAGTGATAGTGATGCTCATTATAGCTTTCGTCGAAGAGGAGGATATGAGGTCTGCTCATGGCTCCGCATCGAGGGCAGCGTAAATGCTGTCTGTCGTACTCTGTAAAAGGATTTTCCTTCGCCTTACCTGGGACTTCTTCTGGGATTGGGTATACTTCAGGCGTACATTCCTTCATACAACGCATATACGATACGTTGCCATGAATCTGCATGGTTTTTTCAAGGCTGTTTCCTGCACGCAAATGGAGCCCATCAATATTCTGGGTGATCAGGGTGAATCGATCGCCGAATTCTGCCTCCATATCAACTAGAGCGAAATGGCCAGGATTGGGCTCTGCGTTGCGGCACACACCCATTCGGTAAAGATACCACCGCCAGACCTCTTCCGGATACTGGGACAGCATCTGAAAGGTGGCCATCTCCTGGGGATGGTACTCTTTGGAACCAAAGGTCCAGTATCCTTCGGGACCACGAAAGGTAGGGATACCGCTTTCTGCTGAAATACCGGCACCGGTCATGACGGTAATTTTTCCCTGTTGACTAAATTTTGTAACAGCCTCAATCAATTGCTGGTCCATAGTGTCTCCGCCGTTTTTTCGGTATAAGTTACAGGTAATGTTTGTTTTTTGGGTGCCTGGTATGGTTGAATAGCAGGATTGGGCAGACACTCGTTTTATGGCTGCTGGGCATGTTAAACTATCGAATTACACAAGATGTTCTGTATAAAACCACGGATTACGATCATGTACAATTGGAGATAAGAAGGCAGTGAAAAAAATAATCAGGCAGATATTAATTTCACGTGTATATGAGGCAGCCATTGAAACTTCACTTGACGAGGCTGTCGCTCTTTCTCAGCAGATGGGAAATAGAATCTTACTTAAGCGTGAAGATCAACAACCTGTTTTTTCGTTTAAAATACGTGGGGCTTATAACCGTATATCCCAATTGAGCCTTAAAGAACGTGCTAAGGGGGTCATCACTGCATCGGCTGGTAATCATGCCCAGGGCGTAGTCTTTTCAGCCCGTCGCCTTGGTATTCGTTCGGTCATTGTCATGCCTGTTACAACGCCGCAGATTAAGATTGCTGCGGTCAAAAGTTATGGGGGAGAGGTGGTGCTGCATGGCAATAATTATTCTGAGGCAGCAGAACACGCTGCGATCTTGAAGCGTTCCAGTGGGCTAACCTACATCCCTCCTTTTGATGATGAACTTGTTATTGCAGGGCAGGGGACGGTGGGGGACGAACTTTTACGGCAGAACCCCGGACGGCTTGACTGCGTGTTTGTCCCTGTTGGTGGAGGCGGACTTATTGCCGGTATTGCAGCTTATATCAAGAACCTGCGGCCAGAGATAAAAATTATTGGCGTTGAACCGGTTGACAGTGATGCCATGGCCAGGTCTCTTGAAGCGGGCAAGCGTATTACTCTTTCTTTTGTGGGTGGTTTTGCAGACGGTGTTGCCGTTAAAACCGTTGGCCGACAAACCTTCAAGCTTTGCCAGCAGTATGTTGATGATATTATTCGGGTGAATACTGACGAGTTGTGCAGCGGCATAAAAACAGTGTATCAGGCGACCCGCTCCATTGTGGAACCTGCCGGGGCGTTGGGTGTGACTGGTCTGTTGAAATATATTAAAACAACGGGCTGTAAAAACGAAACCCTGATAGCCATCAACTCCGGGGCAAATATGAATTTTGAGCGGCTGCGCTATGTGGCCGAGCGTACCCTGGTGGGTGAACACCAGGAGGCGCTTTTTGCCGTCACTATTATCGAAAAACCTGGCAGTTTAAAGAGGTTCTGCCACGATATGGTCGGGGATCGCAATATCACGGAGTTTAACTACCGACTTGCATCACGCAAGAAAGCCCATATTTTTGTTGGCATTTCCATCACCAATGAAGAGGAGCGGCATGCCTTTGGTGAGCGTTTAACTGTGGCCGGGTATGATAACCTTGACCTGACCGAGAACGATCTTGCCAAAACCCATATCCGCTATATGGTCGGCGGTAAATCCTCAGTTGTCCATAACGAACGGCTTTTTCGATTCTGGTTTCCGGAAACACCTGGCGCGCTGGTTCGCTTTCTTGATGCAACCCGAGGAAATCATAACATTTCTCTGTTTCATTATCGTGCCCAGGGTGGTGATTTCGGCAGGGTCCTTATTGGTCTTGAATGTCCAGAGAAAAAGACCAGGAAACTTGAGCGCAGGCTGGAGACTTTGGGGTATAGGTACCGCGAAGAAACTGACAATTCAGCCTATTCCCTGTTTTTATGATGTGCTGCTTAGGTTGAGAAGAGGATACTGGGAAAAGGGCAATCAATGGTGTTGAAAATTTGAATGGCGATCTTTGGTGATTTTATCACCAGCTGTGTGGTCCAGGTTGCGCACCAGTTCCGGAATGTTTCCCCATATACCAATTTTCCCCTCTTTCACCGCCAGGATCCCGCTGATGCCAGAGATTTCACCGATTGCGTTGAGAACGACTTCCAGGTCCTTCTCTTTACATATCTGATTACAGGTAAGGGTCGCGGCTGAGTCTGCCAGTGCAGCATCTTTGGCAATGACAGTGGCCAGGTCGCATTGACCGAAACTCATGGAGTGGCCCATGTGGCTGGAGGAAGAACAGATAGCCAGCGGCAGATCTTCTGAGGTTAATCGAAAAGCCAGATTGCCGCTGATGTCGTTTTTACCAGCATAGATGCCTATGGTTACCGGAGTTTTCGAAAAAATGTACATATCACCGCCATTTTCCACAATAGCTTCGGTCCCACTTTCGGCCATGGCAGCTTCTACTCCCATCTGGGCTAGAGTACCTGCCACTGAGGCCATGGGGCCAAGTCCAGTGAGTTGTGCTGCTGCTGCCATCCGTTTAGCGATGAGGGGTGCATTTTCTTGTAGGTCAACGGGAGTAAGCGATGAGCAAAAGGCAGGATGTTGGCTAATATATCGTTCCAGTTTTTTTCTTTCTGCCATGATGGTCTGCGTGATTAGCTCAAAGTGATCGCCAGCGACCCGGAGATTGGTGTCTTTCCAGGAAAAGTCTCGAAACGCGCGCATGTGTTTATCTTTTAAATGATCATTGTTTGGCCAATCGGCTAAACGGGTAGTAAATCAGAACGCAGAGGAACATACGCCAAACGGACAGTTCGTAATGCAGGAAAGGCATTCTATGCACTTTTCCTCATTAAACATCACGGTTCTGGTTGAATGGTCAGTAAAATGTAAGGCGCTGGTCGGGCAGTGAACAATGCAGTTGCCGCAATGGGTGCATCTGTCACTGTCCCAGTGGATGCCTTTGTTTTGAATGATAACGTCAAATTCATTGAGAAAATCGTAGGCCTGATCAATGTGCTCTTGGGTACCGGTGATCTCTAGGGAGAGGTAGCCTTCTTCTTCCGGGGTAACTTTGGCGCGAAAAATATTGATGGTCAGATCAAAATTTCTAATAAGCTGACAGACAATGGGCTTTTCGGTCTCGCTCTTGGGAAAGTAGAGGTATACTTTTTTGGTGATCATTTTGCCGGTCCTTTTATCTCTAACGAATTCATCCCCTGGTTCAATGGGAGCCTCTGGCTGGGTTCGGAAAGGAGAAACTTGCCATCTTCGATTTCAGCCTTGAGCAAATTGCATATTTTTAAGGCTTTGTTGTAGGAGGACATCGAAGAAACCGCTACTTTTTTCCCGTCAAGTTCCACTTGGCCTGAGCGAAGTTGTTCATAGGTAAATTTTGCCAGCACATTACCGGTCTTCTGAGGGTAATCTTCGGCGTAGTCAATAACGCATGCTTGTATGTCGCGATCTCTTACTGTGACACGTTTTAAAATGCTTTCATTGAGAATCGGAATGGGGATGCCAACTCCCAAAGCAAGGGACACGCCATACCCTTTAAGGCTGACCCCACGTACAAATTCCGGATCCATTTCTTTCATGTTACCGGTCAGGGCAAGGGTTCCTGCTCCTTCAACTGGAACGTCATTTTCACCGCGTTCAACATCAGAACAGTGTTGAGTGCCCTGGGCGTATACCAACCCGCGGGAACCGGCAAGCCAGATAGAGGTGCCCACCCCAATGGTTTCGTAGAGAGGATCATTGAGCAGCGGTGAAAGTTGCCCTGCAGAACTGTAGGTCATATTCCGCATTCGCGGCTTGAGAATTCCCAGGTAGGTATAAATGGTTTTGTTGGAAGTGTTAACCGCTACATTATAGTTCTGGTAGCAGTTACGCGGATTGGTCATGATTGCCTGGTTCAGGTCATTGATATCAAACATTGTCCTGATTTCCCGACGGGGATAGTCGTCTGTGCCGTAGGAAAGGCCGAAAAACTGGAGCTTCTTGCCGGCAACCAGGTCTTCTATAACATGGCCGCCACCGTATCGGAATTCTCCGGGATAGTACATGTTGGCCGAATCGTTTTGACGCAGCTCGGTAGCTCCCAGGTAGACATCAACAGCAGCAATGCCACAATACACAGGGACATCTGAAATCCAGCCCTCTGAAATTCGCATTTTAGGTTTGCTGTGACCAAAGTTAATAAAACAGCCAGAGGAACACATGGGGCCAAAGGTTGCAGTGGTCACCACATCTACTTCTTTTGCTGCTTTTTCCAGGCCGTTTTTATCAACATAATCGATAATTTCCTCTGCGGTGAGGACAACAGCTTTTCCGGAAGCAATCTTATCGTTAATTTCAGCGTATGTTTTTGTCATAGTTTATTTGTCTGGGAAAGGTACCAAGGAACGTTGCATTTTTTTTCTGATTACCCATGAAACTCAGCCATTTTTTTTTGACCTCGGGAGACAGATTGAATTTCTAAGTACAGAGATAGCGTAGACTTCGATCAGTCTCCCGGGTTTAAAGAGAAATAAAATCAGTCCCCTGTCTGCTTAGGTAGATAATTGGCTGAGTATTGTACGTAATCAGGAATTTTTTATTATAGGAGGTCTCTTTGAAAACAGCAACAAATCCCGAGAAAGATGAGGAGAAAAGTGGAGGGCTTGGTTGAACGGAATTTTGGGTCAACTTCCGGGATTATCAAGCAATGCTGGCAGAGTTTCTTGTCAGGTAAAGCTTTATAGGATACTTTGTTGCTCCCATGGTATTGATTTCATCTCCTATTGCACAAAGAGGCTCTGTAGCATGTCTGACCGCACGTATGTAAATAACCTTATAATTGGTACACTCGGTTTTGTTTTTCTGTCTTTTACGATTGTTACACCCGCCCTGGCAGTAACCAATTTTCAGAAATGGATAACCGACTTTTACCCGCAGGCAGCCCAGCAGGGCATCTCACGTACTGTTTATGAACAGGCCTTTTCAGGCATAACCGATCCTGATGAGCGGGTGTTGGAAAAAGCGCAGTATCAGCCAGAATTTACAACTGAGATCTGGGATTATCTTGATGCGCGGGTAACTTTAGGTGCTGTTGCCATGGGGCAGTCCCAACAAGAGCAACGTGGAAGTGTTCTCGCTGCAATTGAAAAAAAATATGGAGTGAGAAGTTCGGTGCTGCTTGCCATTTGGTCCATGGAGACCAGCTATGGCGCTGCTCTATTGCGGACAAACAGATTGCATTATGTGCCCAGGGCACTAGCCACCTTGGGATACGGAGATAAGAAGAGAGCTAAGTTCGCAAGGTCGCAACTGATAGCAGCCTTGAAAATTTTGCAGGCTGGTGATGTCAGCGGCCAGGCATTGACGGGTTCATGGGCAGGGGCAATGGGACATACCCAGTTTATCCCAACTAGTTACCTTGCTTACGGGGTTGATATGGATGGCGATGGCCGGCGTGATATATGGAACTCTATTCCAGATGCGCTGGCAACTGCGGCTAATTTATTGAACAAAAATAAATGGCAGACAGGGAAGACCTGGGGATATGAGGTGCTAGCACCCGTGACTGTCAGCGAAAAAGAAATTGGCACGACCCGCACTCTTGCAGAGTGGCAACGACTCGGGTTCAGGAGGCCACTGGATAAACCTTTTCCCCGCCCCGGTGACAGAGCGGTGTTGAAAATGCCTGCAGGTGTCAGGGGGCCATCCTTTCTTGTGTTAAAGAATTTTTTTGTTTTAAAGCGTTATAATAATTCTGATTTTTATGCACTGGCCGTTGGCTTGCTGGCAGATCAGATCGCTGGTTATAACGGTATGGTGCAAAAGTGGCCGCGTCCAGCTGGTTCGCTTTCCATGGCGGATAAGTATGAATTGCAGACCCGTTTAAAAAAGAAAGGGTACTATGCCGGCACCATCGATGGAAGTATCGGCTCCGGTACCAGGGGAGCCATCAGGGCCTTTCAGCAATACTCTGGCATAGCACAGACGGGAAAGCCGTCTCAGGAACTCCTGATGGCGCTACGTAAAAGATAAAAATCTGACGGTATTGCTTACAGCTTTTTGTTTAAGTTTGATGAAAAGCGTTGTCGCTATTTTCCTGCTTTTACAGGAACCAGTATTTTTCTTT
>JAUVLX010000060.1 GCA_030600525.1 Desulfobulbus sp.
ATCACCAAGAATATCAGTCAGGACAACGACATTATCCCCTTCCTTAATCAATCCCATAGCAACACCAGAGACAGGTGCCTTCACAGGAACACCAGCATCCATCAAAGCAAGACTTGCACCGCACACGGTTGCCATGGACGATGAACCATTTGATTCCAGGACCTCTGACACAACCCGCATGGTGTAAGGAAAGCTTTCTGCGTCAGGCAGTACCGCACTCATACCTCTACGGGCAAGAGTTCCGTGCCCAATATCACGTCTGCTTGGTCCACGTAAAAATCGTACTTCACCAACACAAAACGGAGGAAAATTATAATGAAGCATGAAGCGACGATAGACATCCCCAGTGAGTCCTTCAAGATGCTGTTCATCACGCACACTACCTAAAGTTGATACAACCAGGGCTTGTGTTTCACCACGGGTAAACAGGGCGGATCCATGAGCTCTTGGCAATATACCCACTTCACAACTAATGGGGCGGACTTCTTCAAATGTTCGACCATCAAGCCGTTTCCCTTGGGATACTATAAGGTCTCGCATTACATACTTTTTATAACTGCTCAACAGGTCGAAAACCTCTCTTTCATCCTTATAGAGTTCAGGATCTACCTGTCCGAGTACCTCTGCTTTGAGCAGGTCATAGCGATCACCACGAGCCATTTTGTCGGCAGTAGCAACGACTTCGTCCATTCCGGAGACGGCAAGGGCTTCAATAGATGACTTGAGAGGCTCGTTTACCACAGGCACGACTACTTCACGTTTTGCCTTTCCAGACTGCTTTTGCATTTCCAATTGAAGTTGGATCAGCGGCTGGATATTCTCATGGGCGAAGAAAATTGCCTCAAGGACAACTTCCTCAGCAAGTTCTCCTGTTTTTCCTTCTACCATCACGACAGCTGTGGGCGTTCCAGCAACGACCAAGTTCATATCAGATTTATTGAGCTGCTCATTGGACGGATTTATTACATATTCACCATCAATGTACCCTACCCTGGCTGCGGCGATCGGTCCTGCAAAAGGAATATCAGAAAGCATCAACGCTGTAGAGGCTCCGTTCAACGCCAAAATATCGGAATCAAAATCCGGGTCAGCAGAAAAAACGGTGGCAATCACCTGGGTTTCGGACATGTATCCTTTTGGAAAAAGTGGCCTAAGCGGGCGGTCAATAAGACGGCAGGTAAGTATCTCTTTTTCACTGGGCCTACCGATCTCTCTCCGGAAATAACTACCTGGAATTCGTCCAGCAGCGTACATCCTTTCCTGATATTCGATGGTCAGGGGTAGAAATCCCATATCTTTGGTCTTTTTATCGGCAACTACAGTGATCAACACCCTGCTATCACCGCTAGAAACAACCACAGACCCGCTGGTTTGCTTGGCCATCTTTCCAGTTTCAAAAGTAATCTTCCGACCACCAATCTCTGTTTCAATCAAATTATACATTGGTTTTCCTGTCCCGAAATCATCGGGACATAATAGGGATATATGAACCTGTTACAGTTGTATTTGGTCACAAAGCCACAAAGGATGTAGCGATAAAGGTTCAAACTGACCATTATCGCCACATCTTTTGTGTCTTTATTTCCTCTCAATTACTGTAACAAAGTCCCGAAAATTTAAACGGGCAGAAAACCTTCAGCAGTTCTCTGCCCGTAAATTTTATTTACGGATACCGAGTTCTTTAATGAGCTCCCGATACTTAACGACGTCTTTTTTCTGCATATATTTCAGCAGACTTCTCCTCTGACCAACAAGTTTCAAAAGGCCACGGCGAGAGTGATGATCCTTGCTGTGTGTTTTGAAATGACCGGTCAGATACGTGATACGGTCAGTAATTAAGGCAATCTGCACCTCGCATGAACCGGTATCACCTTCATGGGTTTTAAATTTTTCAATAATCTCTTTTTTTGCTGCAGTTGATTGTGCCATATAGCACCTCCATTTTTCCTTCTGCTACCAGCAAAGCCTTTTCCCTCAGCCTTAACTGGAGTCTGGATAAATTGCCCTTATACCGAAATTAGAGGGATAACTTCGAAGGACATGTAAACATTATTCACCACTATGCAATGCGCATGGATGTAATTTAGGGGACTCCTGCTCACTCTTCTCAATGGCTGTTTCCACTGAAAGCAAGGTCGAATTTAGGTTATGCAGACCGTTCTCACCAATCAACTCTTCACCAGGAACACCCTGTTCTACCCGAAAAGGGCCGCTTACTGTTCGCCTCAGCGCTGTAAGATGGGCACCACATCCTAAAAACCGTCCAATATCTTCAGCTAAAACACGAATATAGGTTCCCCGACTGCATATAACTTCTATCTTGAGATATTTTTGAGCATGCAGGGAACCGACCAGGGAATAGATTTCAATCGGCTTGGGTGGTTTGGTAATCACTATTCCTTTTCTGGCATAGTAATAGAGAGGTTTACCTTTATATTTGGCTGCAGAAAACGGGGGTGGGGCTTGCATCAGCGGCCCCGTAAATTGTTTTAAACAATTATCAACATCGGCCTGCGATAATTCAGGCACCGGACAGGTCGCGGTTATTTCACCTTCAGGATCTTGGGTCGTTGTCTCTACACCG
The DNA here is from genome assembly GCA_030600525.1 of Desulfobulbus sp. Lineage (GTDB taxonomy): Bacteria > Desulfobacterota > Desulfobulbia > Desulfobulbales > Desulfobulbaceae > Desulfogranum. Next base: position 2,585 of record JAUVLX010000060.1, read on the forward strand.
AGTTGGAGGGTAGCTTCATAAGTTTTACGTCCGACCATAAACAGATCAATATTTCGGGTTGCCGGACGTCCAGCACAAATTATAAGTAACCCACTGGCAAAAGGGTCTAGTGTACCGGCATGCCCAACCTTTTTGATACCGAGCAACTTCCTTACCCTGCGAACCATTGCAAAAGAACTGAAGTCCACAGGTTTATCAACAAGAAACACACCAGCAGAAAAATCCTGTTCCTTTAAGGCGAACAAACTCCCTTTTTCATTATTCAAGCCATTTCCTGCTGCAATAATGGAATAAGTAAATCCCGAACATCGTCGATACTTTTATTATGGCATCGAAAACCGCTGGCATTTTTATGCCCACCACCACCAAGTTTTGCAGCAACCTTGGACACATCACATCGTCCCTTTGCCCGCATACTAACCGAAACCGAATGTTGATCCGCTTCCTTGATAAATACGGCGACACGCACGGAGCGCACGGAGCGAGGCAGGTTAATAAAATGTTCGGTATCTTCCATGGTGGTAAAGGTACGTTCAAGCATATTGCGGGTCACCCTGATTACAGCGATCCTATCCCTATTATACATCTCTAAGCCAGCCAACACCTCTTGGAGAAGATGCAAACGGCCTAAAGTATAATTATCATATAAATTTGAAGAAATAACAGCTGGCTTTACCCCACGGACAATCAAATCGCGTGCAACCTGCATCGTATGCGCGCTTGTGGAATCGTACTTGAATGATCCAGTATCGGTTGTTATGGCAGCATACAGACATTCGGAAGCATCAGTTGAGATTTCCTGACCCAGCGATTCTGCAAGGTCATATACCATCTCTCCGGTAGATGACCGCTCTGGCTCTACCCAGGCAATATCACCAAATCCATTATTGCCCTGATGATGGTCAATAACCAAAAATGGCCTGATTTGCAACAATTGTGGGCCGTTTTTCCCGAGGCGTTCACGGTCGCCACAATCAAGGCTAACTGCTAGGATGTTACCTTCTGCCTGATCGACAAAATCTGCTAATCCTTCTAGCCTGGTCTGGACGTGGGCACTGCCAGCAAGGAATCGATAAAGCGGACTGACCGGTTCATCAGCATAAGCAAAAACTTTTTTACCCATCCCCTGGGCAATATGCATCATGCCCAGCAAAGAACCGATAGCGTCACCATCAGGATTAATATGAGTGGCTAAAACAAGATTATCGGCCTGTTGGATTGCGGCCTTTACCTGCTCAGGAATCCCCATCTTTTTTGTCCTTTTCTATCTGGCGAAACAATTCATCGATACGCTCCAACTCCTCGTTCTGATCGTCATAAGAGAAAAGAAGTTCCGGAGTGTAGCGTAGGTTCATAGTATGTGCCAAATGGCTGCGAAAATAGCCTTTCGCCTTTATCAATGCCTTTTTTACAGGGCCAACATGTTCTCCCGCAGGTACCGTAAAATAGATCTTCGCATACTTCAGGTCAGGTGCAACCTCAACATGAGAAATTGCAACAGCTGCTAACCGCGGATCACTTACCTTCTGCAGCAAAATAAGGGACAATTCATTTTTTATAGCTTCTGCCACTCGTTTTGGCCGTGAGCTCTCTGGGCGCCCAAGTCCCGGTAGGGTAAAGTCAAAATCCATTAATCTAGCCAGGTCCGTTTACAGGGTTGCCTCGATCTCGTCGAGGACAAAAGCTTCAAGGTTATCACCGAGTTTGATGTCGTTAAAATTCTCAACACCGATACCACATTCAAAACCGGTAAGCACTTCCTTGACATCATCCTTGAAACGTCTGAGGGATCCAACCTTTCCGGTATAGACAACAACACCGTCACGGAGCACGCGAATGCTCGCATTACGCTCTATTTTGCCGTCAATTACCGAACAGCCAGCTACAGTTCCGATTTTTGGAACCTGGAAGGTCTCCCTTACCTCAGCAGTCCCAATTACTCGTTCTTCAAAGATAGGATCAAGCATACCAACCATTGCCTTTTCGATATCTTCCAATGCATGATAAATAACATCGTAGGATCGAACATCGACATTTTCACGCTCGGCAAGGTCTTTCACCTTTGGGGAAGGCCGCACGTTGAAGCCAATTATAATGGCATCGGAGGCAGCAGCGAGATGGATATCGTTGTCTGTGACGGAACCTGTTCCCTCATGGAGAACACGTACCTTAATTTCACTAGTAGACAGTTTTTCTGCGGCTTGTCCAAACGCCTGCAGGGTTCCCTGAACATCTGCACGGAGGATGACTCGAAGTTCCTTCACTTCCTGTTCAGCCATCTTTTCAAACAGATTATCGAGAGACACTTTGGATACAGAACCAAGTTCTGATTCCCGTGCCTTCAACTGACGCGAACCGGAAAGCGATTTCGCCATCTTTTCGTTACTGAGCACTACAAATTCGTCTCCAGCCTGTGGAACACCTGAAATCCCCTGGACCTCGACAGGTATGGCAGGACCGGCTTCGGTGACATTATCTCCTCTTTCATTGATCAGCATCCGCACTTTTCCGCTGAACATACCGGCAACAAAATTATCTCCAGCCCGTAAAGTTCCTTCCTGGACCAGAACAGTTGCCACAGGGCCACGCCCCTTATGCAGCTGCGCCTCAATAACGGTACCTTTAGCTTTTCTGGAAGGATCAGCCTTGAGTTCGAGAATTTCTGACTGCAGTTGAATCGCTTCGAGCAGTTCATTTATGCCGAGACCTTTTTTGGCCGAGGTCTCGCAATAAATAGTGTCGCCGCCCCATTCCTCTGGGAGCAGGTCGTATTCACCAAGTTCTCTTTTGACCCTTTCCGTATCAGCATTGTCCTTGTCAATTTTATTGACAGCAACAACGATAGGAACTCCAGCGGCCTTAGAGTGCGCGATGGCTTCCTTTGTCTGATCCATGACGCCGTCATCTGCAGCAACGACCAAGACCACGATATCAGTAACTTTAGCTCCCCTGGAACGCATTTCGGTAAACGCGGCATGACCAGGAGTATCAACAAAGGTTAAATCGCCTGACGGTGCCTGTACATGATATGCACCTATGTGCTGTGTAATACCACCAGCTTCACCCTCTGCAACATCGGTCTTACGAATGGCATCCAAAATAGATGTTTTTCCGTGGTCGACATGACCCATGACTGTTACGACAGGTGGCCGAGATATACCTTCGCCGCTTTTTTCCTCTTCCAGTTCCTGAAAAGCTTCCATTTCCAGCTCTTCAGTCATGGCCTGCTCAACTTCGTATCCAAAATCGGCAGCGACCAGAGTCGCAGTATCAATATCCAGAGCCTGGTTCAGCGTTGCCATTACACCAAGCTTCATCAAGGCGGCAATTAATTCATTGGCCTTAACTCCCATCCGCTTGGCCAAATCACCGACGCTGATGGTTTCAACAACCTTAACTCGTCTTTTAATAGCTTTGGCTTCCGCTACAGGCGGCTGAACAACCTTCTCCCTTCGGCCACCATCTTTACGACGCTTTCCTTTGCGAGGACGCATGTATTCGACATCCCCACCTTTTGAAAAATCGACCTTACCACCCCGTCCTCGCTTACCGCCTCTTGCAGTCTTTTTGTTGCGATTGGCATCTTCTGGCTGGATAGCGACAACTCGTTTTCCTTTTTTCTTTCCCTTTGCTGCTGGCTGCGGTGCTTGTGCTGGATCTACGGGAGCACCAGGTCTTTTAGTTTGCACTGATGTCGGCCGTGACGGTCGTGTCGGTCGTGTCGGCCTACGAGGAGGCCTTGCTTTCTTTTCAACAGGTTTGGGAATTTCCACCCTTCCAATAACTTTGGCCAATTTCCGAGACTCTCTCAGTTGACCTTTAGCGCCTCCTGCTGCAGGTTTTACAACCTGCTTCGCAGCAGGCTCTTCAACAGATACTTGATGCTGCTCCAAATCCGACTCCTTCACCTCTACTGGTTGAAGAGAGTCTTTTTCCATCTCTTCCACCTTTTTGACTTCATCAATTGCTGCCGGTTCGGAAAGTTCTCCACTGGACAATTCCGGACCACCCTCAACATCAGCAGCAACCGTTTCATCAACCTTCACATCCGACACATTAGCTGTGTCTTCGCTGACCAACGACTCTGCATCCTCTTTCACAGACGGCAATGTATTTTCTACCGTATCTGCTGCACTTGCTGCCATTTCCTTCTGCTGGAGTTCCGCCTCTTCCTCCATCAAAGCAACAGCATCGGCTTCTTCCTGCTGTTTCAATACCTCTTCTTTTTGCGCTTTGGATCGACGCCTGACAATGGTAGTTGACTTTTCCTTTACACCGGCAGAACGACCCTTAAGATCAATACGTCCCTCAGCTATGCCGGTTACAGCATTATCTCTGATTTTCTTACGGATATCTGCTGCCATATCATCATCAACTGTTGAGCTGTGACTTTTAATAGGGTATCCCATAGCTATCAGCTTAGCAGCCAGTTCCTTACTCTTTAATCCGGCTTCTTTTGCCAGTTCGTATACACGGACCCTACTCATTGCATGCTCCTGTCTTCTTTAACGCGTCAAACTTTGAGGCGAAACGCACGTTTCAGCACTTTCTTATTTTTTTCCAGTCGTTTACGACACTGCTCATCATCACAACAATACAGGCCACGTCCTGGCAAGCTTCTGTCAATGTCAACCACGAGCTGACCATCCTGCAGACTCAGGCGAAGCAATTCCTGCTGTGGCTTTTTCGTTCCACAGCCACGACATGTCCGCACTGGACACGTTTTTTTTTCACGGTGTCTCACCTTCAGACTCTCCGGGCTCTGTATCACCTGTCACTGACAAATCCGAGGTAGCTTCCTCTGCAATCTGAATTTCTTCTTCAGACTCTACTTCCTCTTCAGGGTCAGCTTCCTTTTCACCCTGAGTTTCTTCTTCAGGCTCTACTTCTTCTTCAGGGGTAGCTTCTTCTGCAACCTGAAGTTCCTCTTCAGACTTTACGTCCTCTTCAAGGTCAGCTTCCTCTGCAACCTGAGGTTCCTCTTCAGATTCTACTTCCTCTTCAGGCTCCACTTCTTCTTCAGCCTGAAAGTCCTCTTCAAATTCCTGCTCAGTTTCAAAATCGCTCTCAACAACCTCTTCAATGCCTTCAGGTACCGGCACAAGGGCAGCTCCATCCAGGATGGCTGCAGCCCTATCTTTATCCACCCGTACAATATCCATCAATTTATCATCATCAAGTGCAGCAAGAAGGGCTGAGGATGTTATACCTGCGGCAAACAACCGGTCCGCCATGCCTTCGTCAACGCCCTCAATCACAGTCAGCGTCTGGTAAGCAGGATTTTCCATATTAGCGTAACGCTGTTCACTCTTCACGTCAATTCGCCAACTTAATAATCGCGAAGCCAAACGTACGTTTTGTCCTTGCCTGCCTATTGCCAAGGATAACTGGTCATCCGGAACCACGACTAGCAGCGATTTCCTATCTTCGTCCACGATTACCATGGTGACTTCTGCCGGTGCCAGGGCATTGTATACATATTTGGCAGGATCAGGGCTCCACGGAACAATGTCTATTCGTTCGCCCTGCAGCTCCTGAACGACGTTCTGCACCCGCGACCCCTTAAGGCCAACACAAGCACCTACCGGATCCACATCAGACTCAATGGAAGAAACGGCAATCTTAGCCCGAAAGCCCGGCTCCCTAGTTGCACCCATGATTTTAACGATGCCTTCAGCTATCTCTGGAACCTCAACTTCAAACAGTTTGACCAAAAACTCGTTACAGGTGCGACTAAGAACAAGTTGTGCATCGCGTGATTCATGCCGTACTTCCTGCAAAAAGGCGCGAATACGATCACCCTGTTTAAAAGAACGTTTTGGGATCTGTCCGTCTCTTGGCAAGATGGCATCTGTTCTGCCAAGGTTTATAACCATGTTGCCACGTTCAAACCGTTGAACAATTCCATTAACGATTGTCCCTTCGCGGTCACGAAACATATCGTAAATGACATCACGTTCGGCATCACGCATGCGGTGAATAATGACCTGTTTCGCAGACTGCGCGGCTATACGCCCCAAGTCAGCGATGTCATCCATCTTTTCACCTAGATCATCGTCCATTTCGATTTCCGAGTCAAGGCGGCGAGCATCTTCCAAAGAAATTTCAGTATCTTCATCAAAGACATCATCAACAACAGTACGGTATTGAAAGACCTCTATCTCGCCCAAATCTTCATTGAACTGGACTTCTATATCGCGGCGGCTCCCGTATTTTTTACGTACTGCAGACCGTACAGCCTCTTCGATGGCATCCACAAGCAGCGCTCGATCAATTCCCTTGTCCCGACCAATCTGATCGATGATGCGTTTTAAATTTTCCGTCCCTACCATTTTTTCACTCCAGCTCCGACAATCGCCTTTATTAAGATCGACCGTCTTGGCACATTCAATTCGCCGGCACTTACACTATAATGTCAGACGAGCCTTGGATATTTCCGCAATATCCAGCAATATTTTTTGCCCGTCCTGGTCAAGAATAACCGAACCGTGTTCAACGCCGTGCAAAATGCCAATAAAAACTCTCTGGCCTTCTACAGGCTCACGCATTTTTATCCGTGCCTTCTTCTCAGCAAAACGCACGAAATCTATTTCTTTTTTCAATGGCCGTTCAGCTCCGGGAGAGGAGACCTCCAGACTATAAGCGTGATCTATAACATCTTCTACTTCAAGGTAAGCACTTACCTCCCGACTTGCACTAGCGCAATCGTCTAGAGTTATGCCTTCTTCCCTATCAATAAAAAAACGCAGCACCCACCGGTTACCTTCACGTTTGAACTGCACCTCGACCAATTCGATCCCCATATCAGCCAGAAGTGGTTCGGCAAACGCTTCAATGGTATCAACAATCTGATTACTTGCAGTATCCACGACCTTCCCAGTCCTTTCCCAGCAGCCTAAAATATATTTGCTCTGGAGAATTCCAAATTCTGCCTAAAAGACAATAAAAAAAGCGGGCAAAGCCCACTTTCACGTACACCGGCGCTTGCGGCGTATGTCATTCCCAAGCAAAGTTACTACATTTTTTGCTCGGAGGTGTTAGCCTGGCGTGGAGCGGGCAACGGGGCTCGAACCCGCGACCCCAAGCTTGGGAAGCTTGTGCTCTGCCAACTGAGCTACACCCGCTCATCAGCCTACTAAAGCCCTTAAAATTAACCCATCACATGCCAATTGTCAAGCAACAACAAAATGATGACCATTTCTCTCACCGAATTACACCTCTAAAGCTGGTACCCTTATAGCTAAAAAGAGAAAGCACACAACACATCTGGAACAACAATTTACATTACAACCGTCATTTTCTTGCTTCATGGGCGATTGTCTCTATTAGCGCGTTTACCGGGTCCTTAATTTATTGTATAAGCTAGTGTATGGAGATTATAACCACTCATATAAACGCCGACTTCGACAGCTTTGCCTCTATGATTGCGGCAAAGAAGCTCTACCCTGATGCCGAGCTAGTCTTTCCAGGTTCACAGGAAAAGAGGGTACGAGATTATCTTATTCAGCAATTTCGTAACATCTATGCCTTTAAAAAAATAAAACATATCCAGCTACCCAAGGTACAGCGGCTGATTATCGTCGACACCCGCCACGCCGAACGTATAGGGGGACTTGCGGCCTGTCTCGACAACCCTGGCATCGATATCCACCTCTACGATCATCACCCAAACTCGCCAACAGATATAAAAGGCAACTTGGAAGTCATCGAAAACTTAGGCTCCACTACAACTATTTTCACAAGGCTTTTCCAAAAAAAAGGTATCGCACCCACACCTGACGAAGCAACCCTGATGGCACTGGGCATCTACCAGGATACGGGCAACTTCCTGCACTCCACCACCCGCCCTGAAGATATGCTCGCCGCCTCTTGGCTATTGCAGCACGGAGCGGTCCTAGACATAGTTAACCAATTTGTTTCACACGAACTGGACGCCCAGCAGGTAAACTTTCTGGGCAAACTTCTCAAAAATGCAACCATTTATCACATCGGCTCGGCAAATGTTACCCTGACCAAACTTATTCTTCCCGAATACATTGATGATTTTTCAATTATTGTCCAGCGAATGATGGTCATGGAAAACATTGATGCCCTTTTTGCATTGATAAGCATGGGAGAACGGATCTACCTTATTGCCCGAAGCAGAATCCCTGAAGTAAATGTCGGCACCATTGCCCGCGCCTATGGCGGTGGAGGACACGCCTCGGCAGCCTCGGCTACAGTCAAAGACATGACTCTTTACGAAGCAGAAGAGAAACTTGTCCACCTGCTCCATCGTCACATCCGCCCCAAAGCCATCGCTGGAGAATTGATGTCATCGCCTGTGATAGCTGTTACTCCTAATGTAACCATTGATGAAGCCAACAAACTGATGACGCGTTACAACATCACCGTTCTCCCGGTTGCCCAGAAGGGCGGAAATCCGGAGAAAGGTGACAGGCCATCCTGCTTCATGGGCATGATCTCCCGCATGGTCGCCGAAAAGGCCATTTTTCACAAACTGGGCAGTCTTCCGGTGTCAGATTACATGACGACAGAAGTGGCAACTCTTCCGGCAAGTGCGACGCTGGTAGATATCCAGGAATTGATAATTGAAAACAGACAACGGCTTATCCCCATTGTCAATGGCGATGAAGTCATGGGCGTCATCACCCGTACTGACCTGCTCAACCTCCTTATAAATGACCCCTCGCACCTCCCGGCAAACCTACTCCAGGAAGACAACAGGCCTTCGGTTAAAAGAAGCCGCAACCTGAGCGGCACCATGACCCAGGTGCTGGCCAAAGATATCGTTGTCCTCCTCCGGGACATCGGCGAGTCTGCTGCTCAAATGGGGTGCAATGCCTATGTTGCAGGTGGCTTTGTCCGGGACTTGCTCCTGCACATAAATAACAATGATATAGATATCGTTATCGAAGGCGATGGCATTCATTTTGCCAAAACCTACGCCAAAAAAAATAAGGCGTCAGTGCGAACCCATGAAAAATTTGCAACAGCAACTATCATCTTCCCGGACGATACCAGGGTCGACGTTGCCACTGCCCGCCTTGAATACTATGAATACCCGGCTGCCATGCCCACAGTTGAGCTCAGCTCCATTAAGCTCGACCTTTATCGTCGCGACTTCACTATCAATGCCATGGCAATCCATCTTAATCCGGAACGCTTCGGAACGCTTGCCGACTATTTCAGCAGCCAGACCGACCTCAAAGAACGGCGGATTCAGGTGTTACACAATTTAAGTTTTGTTGAAGACCCAACCCGTATTTTCAGAGCCATCAGATTTGAAGGCCGTCTTGACTTCCAGATTACACGCCATACCGAAAAATTGATCAAGAACGCGGTAGGCATGCATCTCTTTGATCGATTCGAGGAATCACGCTTTTTTTATGAACTTAAGCTGATTCTGTCTGAAAACAACCCCATACCTGCACTCAGACGTCTGGAGAGCTTCAAATTATTCCCCTTCCTCTGGCCTGATCTTCGTCCAAACCTTAAAATCGACAGGAGATTTATCCATTTCGTCACCCAGGCAAGCCGCTCCATATCCTGGTTCAAGCTCCTGTACCTCCCGGAAAAGTTAGAACCATGGATCGTTTACCTACTGGCGATAATGAGTCGCTCCAGAACTAAAGAACTGGTGAATTTCTGTACACGATTTAACCTGCCTACCAAGTTGCAAAAAAAGCTTGTACAGCAAAAAACAGACGTGGAGCGTATCGCCAAGGACATGCTCAATCGCCCCTTCATGAAGCCAAGTGAAATTTACTGGTTACTCGATGACCTCGACAACGAAGGCCTGCTCTACCTGATGACCATTGCCAGAAAAAGACACATCCAACAGGCTGTGTCTCTGTTTGTCACCACCTTGCGCAACGAAACACCACTCATCAACGGCAACGAACTCAAAGAACTGGGCTACCGCCCCGGTCCTGGCTTCCGCTCCATGCTCAACCATCTTATCGAGGTGCAGCTTGACGGACAGATAACAACCCCTGACCAAGCACTCAACTTTATCACCTCTACTTATCCCATTACTGATACTCGGCCCATCTAATCAGAATAAAATTCTTCCTCGCTTTTTCCAGTTTTGGCCTTAAGGTGTTGCTCACTTGAAAGCACCTCCCATGACTACACTTTTTCTACAAACCCACTAGTTTATTCTTTCTATGCAGATCAATAATTTTATACAGCAGCTTATTATTCTCGCTCCACCATTTCTGTTTGCCCTCACCTTACACGAACTGGCTCACGGCTACGTTGCCTACCAGCTTGGCGACCCTACGGCAAAAAATGCAGGCCGCTTGACCCTTAACCCATTGAAGCACCTTGACCCATTGGGCGTTTTGGCCTTTATCATAATGAAAATTGGCTGGGCAAAGCCTGTGCCGGTAAACCCAAGTTACTTCAGCAACCCACAAAAAGGCATGCTTCTGGTTGCGCTGGCAGGCCCTGCTGCCAATGTTATCCTTGCCATTGCCAGTGCCATCCTTGCCAAGTTTTTTGTCATGCTTCCTTTTTTACCAATGTTCATCCTGCAGCCATTGGTCAGCATGCTGGTGGCATCTGTTTGGATAAATATAATGCTCGCCGTTTTCAATTGTCTCCCCATCCCTCCGCTCGACGGGTCCAAAGTACTGATGGGACTCCTGCCTCCGTCAGCGGTTCGGACCTATATCAAGCTGGAACCTTTTGGCTTCATTTTACTGCTGGCCCTGTTTTATACTGGTATTATCCCAAAACTGATCATGCCCATTATTCGGTTTTCAAACAACCTACTGCTCGGCTGACCTGGCCACCAGGCAACATAAAAAAAACTCCTAGAGTTCGGTCTTCAGTAAAGACAACGTTTATCACCACTCCAGCTAACAATCTTTTCTCTTTGGGGAAAAGATCACTCAAGTCGATGCAATGCTTAATCTAAAAGATATTTTGGTCGTCTCTCTGGAACAAGCGGTGGCAGCACCCTATTGTTCAAACCGTTTCGCCCAGGCAGGCGCGCGCGTCATCAAAATTGAACGTTCGGAGGGAGATTTTGCCCGTGGTTACGACAACACGGTACATGGGGAGTCAGCATATTTTATCTGGCTCAATCAAGGTAAGGAATCACTGGTGCTCAACATCAAGGATAGCGAAGATGGCCTGCTGCTCCATCGCATTCTCGCCAGC
>JAUVLX010000127.1 GCA_030600525.1 Desulfobulbus sp.
CTCACATTAATAATCACCACGACGACCACTGCTACCACTGCAAACAGCTTGGAACAATCAGCTATATTGAGAGTGGAAAGTAGGTTGCGGGACATGTGAATACGCCTTTGTATATCGGTTAGTGTTACTGTAGATGAAAAATATCGATACCAAAGTTACAAGACTGCGTCAAGGATAAAAGATCACGCCTCACCGCAAGGGTGCCAGCCATCCCACCGCCTTTTCAGGTCTGGGTTACAAACACACGCTACTAACCCGGATTTCTCATCAGTTCAGGCTGCGTCAGGTTCAAAGTTTTTGGTAGTAAATAGGTAAGCGGAGACTCCGATAGTAGACTATTTTTACTGCCAAAATACTGAAGAAAATGATGCTGGATGGACTGACCTTTGGTGAACATTGTGAAAAACATTTAACTCCATGTAAGCTTGCATAACATAATGAAATCGTCTGTAATTTTACAAGCTGATACAATGTTCATGAGAAATCCGGGCTAAGGAATTGTCCGGAAGTAACTTAAACATCTCGCATCACATCTTCAGGTCATCTTCGGCTGACCTTCAATCACAAAGTCCTCAACGTAGCACAACTACGCCTGCGGCTTTGTTCAATTAGATCATCCAAATCTAACCTAAACATGAGCGCGATTTTGTGTAACTTATTTACGGACAGCTCCTAAATGCAGAGACAGAGCGAGGGCATCACCACCAATTCCAAATAGATGCAAAAACAGACAAATAGAGCACTTGTAACAAAAGGCTAAGGCCTTATTGTAATAAAGAGAAGCAACGGCAGGAGAGTTCTCTCTCCCCCACAGCTTCCTTTATATAACAAAATCAGCACCATCAAAACGTGATGGTAGATTTTCCTTTGATAAACCAACTGAGGAGTACCCCATGAAAGGTGATTATGGTTCTCTTGTCTGGGTAAACGACGATAAGGGAAAAGAATATGTCTGTACGGTTAACAAAGAACATCTGAACGAAAAAAAGTTCGAAAATCTTTCTTCATCTGAACGAAAATCCTGTGCCAATGTCAATCAAATAGTAGGCACTGAGCGCTGGTAGCGGTACAGCCTTTCCACCCCTATTAATCCTATAATAAAAAAGGCATACTGCCCTAAAAGCAGGATGCCTTTTTCATCTCATACGCATAACTCGCCACTGCCCACTAAGGAGCTGTCCAAAAATAACTTGAACATCTCGCATCGCATATTCAGGTCATCTTTGGCTGATCTTCAATCACAAAGTCCTCAACGTAGCACAACTACGCCTGCGGCTTTGTTCAATTAGATCATCCAAATCTAACCTAAACATGAGCGTGATATTGTCCAACTTATTTATGGACAGCTCCTAAGTATCCAAATGCATATGGAGCATAGTTTCCGACTTTAGGCTCTCCAACACAAAAGAAGTCTTGATATTCTGAATCCCTGGAATACCAGAAAGCTTATTGTTCACAAACGCGGTGTAGGTATTCATATCCTTGATGGCAACTTTCAGCAAAAAATCAACGTCCCCTGTCAACTGTAAACACTCCAGCACTTCCTCCAGTTCAGTCAGCCTTTCCTTCACTACCTGCAACGAAGAAATCTGATGCAAACTGAGGGTGACAATTACGATGGCAAGCAGCCCGAACCCTGCTTTTTCACGATCCAGAATGGTAGCATACCTGTCGATCACTCCAGATGATTCCAGCCGTCTGACCCTTTCCAGCATTGCAGGAGGGGAAATGCCAATTTCCTTTGCCAACTTTGTATTGGTAACCCGTCCGTCTTGCTGCAATATATTCAATATATGAATATCTGTTTTATCAAAAGCCATAATCCCCTCATCAGTCGACACCGGCTGAATTTAATTTTATTAAGAATAAAACCAATATCACCTTATTTTATTCACATTACAACCCAAACTGCACCCTCTTTCTCGACGATTAGAAGCCCTCACTCCACACAAAGCACAAATTAACACCTTATTGACTTTGGCCTAATATTGTAATATAAAAACTACCTACTGCCTAATTAACTTAAACACAACAACGCATTCACGGTGTCGCCACTCCAATAGCGGCGCATGTCACCACCAGACAGAGAGAAAAAAGCCATGCTTGGACTCGAAGGAATAGCCGTACCTCTTGGGATGATACTAACCGTTTTAAGCACCCTACTGTGCATCATTTATGGGATAAAAAACTGGAACAAGGGATACATAACAGAAGAGGAAATAGCGCAGGAACGCGAATGGCTGCAGGAAAACAACAAAGTTAAGGAAAACTTGTAGGAGAGTTAATAATGAGCATGCCACTACTGACCACAGTTGTCCTTGTCTACCTCTTTATTGTCGGTTTTCTCACCATCAAGGCATATAGGTCTACCAATAATGCTGCTGACTATATGCTTGCCGGTCGTGAAATTCATCCTTTTGTGATGGCCATGTCTTATGGTGCCACCTTTATTTCCACTTCTGCCATCATCGGCTTTGGCGGTGCTGCTGCGGTGTTTGGCATGAGTCTGCTGTGGCTGACTTTTCTGACCATTTTTGTCGGCATATTTATAGCCTTTGTCTTTTTTGGCCGCAGAACACGGATCATGGGCCTCAATATTAATGCCCACACCTTTCCGGAATTTCTGGGTATCCGGTTTAACTCTAGAGGAATTCAGGGGCTAACCGGAGGTTTAATCTTTCTGGCCATGCCGTTGTATGCCTCGGTGGTGCTCATGGGCGGAGCCAAGTTTGTAGCCCAAATCCTGTCCACTGATTACAACGCTGCCCTCTTCTTCCTGACCATAATCATTGCCATATACGTGATCATGGGTGGTTTAAAAGGAGTCATGTACACCGACGCTTTTCAAGGATCCATCATGTTCTGCGGCATGCTCGCTCTGCTCTGCATAACCTATTACAAGCTTGGCGGAGTGATTGAGGCTCATGAACAGTTAACCTCCATGAAAGATATTGCGATTGCAATCTTTGGCGCCAAAGGCCATACCGGCTGGACCTCGTTCCCTACTTTGGGGTCACCCTACTGGCTGGTGGTAGTAACCACTATTATCCTTGGCGTGGGTATCGGCGTCCTTGCCCAGCCTCAGCTCATTGTGCGGTTCATGACCGTCAAAAGTAACAGGGAACTCAACCGTGCAGTCCTGATCGGCGGTGTGTTCATCATGGTTGCGGTTGGGGTCGCCTTTGTGATCGGTGCGCTATCCAATGTTTTTTTCTATTACCATGACCCTGCAACCACTGGCAAAATTGCTCTTTTGGCTGCCGACAAGAACGTTGCCCAGATCATTCCCCTTTACATAAGCCACGCTATGCCCCAGTGGTTTACCGCTATCTTCATGGTTACCCTGCTCAGCGCAGCAATGTCCACCTTGAGCTCCCAATTTCACGCCATGGGCACATCTCTTGGCCGTGATATATATGAGAAGGCCCTTGGCCTGAGCGGTAATTCAGTGCTGATAACTAAGATAGGCATCCTGTTTGCCATCCTGATCAGTTATTTCCTGGCCTGGGGACTGCCTGCCTTTTTTGAGGGCGGGACAGCAATCATTGCCCGTGGCACAGCCATTTTCTTTGGCATCTGCGCAGCAGCATTCCTGCCCATGTATTTCGGGGCCATATATATACCGCGGATGTCAAAGGCTGGTGCCTATGCAAGCTTTATAACCGGCACCCTGGTCAGTGTATTCTGGATTTTCTTCATCCACGAAAAAGAAGCCAAACCGCTGATGCTCTGCAAAACACTCTTTGGGGTTGATTCGCTGGCCTCAGGCACGCTGTGGACTCTGGTCGACCCGCTGGTTATTGCCTTGCCAGCCTCCATCATTGCCACCTTGATCTTCAGCCGCATGGGGAGCAAACTTCCTCAAGCCCATATAAAAGCGTGTTTTCATAACATCCTTTACTTTAAAAAATGAGAAAGAAATTTTGCCCTACTCAACAACCGAATGCATAAGCAATCAGTAATCAGCATTGTATGAGTACAAGCGCTTTTTCCACTCTTTCCATTCCAAAGGAACTGGCCAACCTCGCTTCCATGGTTGCCGGTTCCCTGCTGATCGCCCTGGGTGTTGTCCTGTTCCTTGCACCCAACGAGATTGCAACAGGAGGAACGCCTGGCTTGGCAATCCTTCTTAACCATCTTCTCCCTTCTTTTTCTCTGGGATCATTAATGCTGCTTATCAATATCCCCCTGCTGCTTATCGGCATCAGGTATATTGGCAAGTCCTTTGGCATTCGAACCATTATCGCTATTTTCCTAGTTTCCGCCTTTGTCGATCTACTTAAACTCATCCTCCACCTTGAACCAGTAAGTCAGGACCTCCTACTGGCAACACTCTTCGGCGGGATTGCAGTCGGCATCGGTGTAGGTCTTGTGCTCCGTGGCAACAGTTCTGCAGGTGGCTCAACCATTTTAGCGAGAGTGCTTGCAGCTAAATACAACATCAAACCCGGCCATACAATACTGGCCCTTGATGCCTTGATTATCATCGCCTCAGCACTTGTGTTCAACGGACTGGAACAATCTCTCTGGTCACTGATCAGTATCTACGTCACCGCCCGCTGTATTGATATGGTGCTTACCGGCGTCCCCTCGGAAAAGGTAGTCCATATTGTGACCAGTGAAGTGGAAACAGTCGCCCAAGACATCATCGAACACCTGGGTCCCTATGGCACCATTCTCTCTGGAACAGGGCTACAGCAAAATCAGGAAAAAACGATGATCTTTGTGGTAGTGGAATCAAGCCGAATTACCACCTTACGGGATTTCATCCACCGAAACGACCCGGATGCCTTTATGGTTGTCATGAATGCCGCCGAAATGTTGGGGCGAGGTCACTGACTACTACTCAACCCATGGACAGGTATGAGGATCAAACCCACGCTCAAGGGTAGGCTTGATAATCTGAAAATAGGGTGAGACATCAAAATCCCTTGGCGTAAACAGGCTATGATGTCGAATATGTAACATCTCCTTATGACATTTTCTGCATGAGGGGTCATCTGACTGCTGAACAACAGTCTCCGGAAGAATTGGATATTTGACAGACTGAAATGCCTGGGCGATAAGGGAAGAACAAATTGCAAGAGTCGGGTCACCGCTGCCTAAAGCCAGCAACCGCCTTCTCAATCGCGACGGCACCGGTGGAGTCGGCAAAAAATACCTGGCCAGATCGAAAATATTCCTCAGATCATAGCTGTGCCCCAACCGCTGAACAACATACGCAATAACCCTATCAATTTCATTTGGCCGCAAACCAACAGGCCTGCAAATACGGGTGTGAAAAGGCGCATGCACAGAGAGCCCCACGGCCCGAACCCCTTCAGTAACATCAGCTTCGATCAACACAGGTTGTTCCCGACCATTGTCAACTGCTGGCAGGACGTTACCCACAAAAAGGGCAGCATGAGACCAGCTAGACTGGGTGAGGTACTTTACAGCCGTACTGAACGTACTGTTCCCTTCCACCAGCAGGACATCACCCGGACGCAGGCTCTGCTGCAGTTCCTGTTGCGAAACAGTGGCAACCTGGGTTATTCCTGGGCGTGGTTTTGCGAGATAACGGGCCAATTTCCGACCTATGGTTTCCAGCATTACCCCCTCCCCTTACCCTGCTGCTTCTTGTTCTCAAGCTTGAAGCCTCCTAACTTATCGAACTGCAATGCCTCTAGTTACCTTAAGACAGCTTACCTGCTAATTCCACCTCAACTCTTCACAACAGGCAAGACAGATAAAGCCCCGTCTTCTCTCAACCCGATAAAGAAAATACACATTTTTTTCCTCTGTCAACAGACGTCCATAAAGGGTTAGCTTTAGGAGCAGCTTAAAACCATTCTTAAAATAACCACCAGAATGCCAGAAGCAAAAACGGCCAAAATAAAAGACTATTGGCATTTGGATAAAGGTTGATGTATACGTTTACCGTGTTTACAAAAATTATCTCCACCCGGCATGTGTCGGATGGAACTCATTAAACTCTTTCGGAGGTATTACCCATGGCAGAATTACAGATCGACCAGGAAGAATGTATTGGATGTGAAGCATGTGTTGAAACATGTCCCGCAGTTTTCGGTTTTGACGAAGACGAAACCAAGGCATTCATCATTGAAGGTTTTGATGCAGCAGCAGACTGTATTGACGAAGCTATTGCTTCGTGCCCAGTAGAATGCATCACGAACGACTGAAAGACCCGCATGGCCAGTCCTGACCAACATCCAAGGCTGACCATGCCTCCTCCACATCATATTTGGAGAGGCTGCCCTTTTCATTCATAAAACAAATCTCGCCACAAACACCTCCCGCTCCAACCACACATAACCTGTACATCTCCGACTGACCAAACATCCCAACATTTCCACAGAGATCGTACTCACCCAGCGATAAGCGCTCCCCGACCACAATAGCATCCCTTGATTTTCGGTACGTTGCGTGGATATTTTCCAATCCCCCGTTTTAATGCGGTTGAAAGCGACCTCTTCCCGACCTCGAACTGAGGCCTTACAAAGCACACAAAAGATGTACATCAATGCTCCTGCTGCTCGCATCGCTGTAAGTAACAGTTTGCCTTGGTTATACCTTTTCTTTTTTTATGTGCATATACTCTTTTTGCTTGACCCATGAGTTCCCTAAATTATACCGTGCCTCAAAATCGACAGGTTACCCATCCACCATATTCATTTACTGGAGTATCTTATGCAAAAACGAAACAACCTTCTTCACTACTGCCTGGTACTGGCGGTAACATTTCTGTTTACCCAACCTGCGCTTGCAGCAGACAAGGAAAAACTGATCATTTTCCATGCTGGCAGCCTTTCCGTTCCATTCAAGAAAATTGAAAAACAATTTGAAGCACAGCACCCCACTATTGATGTCCTCCGCGAATTTGGCGGCAGCACCAAAATGGCACGCATGATTTCTGAACTGGGCAAGCCGGCTGACATCATGGCTTCTGCAGACTATGTGGTTATCGATAAAAACCTGATCCCCAAATTTGCAGATGCCAACATCCGCTTTGCGACCAACCAGATGGTTCTCTGCTATACTGACAAGAGTAGATATGCAAATGAAATCAACAGCAAAAACTGGACTGAAATCCTTACCAAGTCAGATGTGGTCTGGGGCCACTCAGATCCTAACCTTGACCCTTGCGGTTACCGAAGCTTGATGGTCCTTCAGCTTGCTGAAAAATATTACAAAAAAGAAGGACTCTACAAGACCTTGATCCAGCAACGCAAAAAACAATGGATTCGTCCTAAATCAGTAGAACTGATTTCTCTGCTCCAGTCTGGCAACATGGACTATGCCTGGGAATACCTCTCTGTAGCTGTACAGCATAACCTGAAGTATGTAACTCTGGAGAACCAAATCAACCTCAGCGACTACAGTCATAACGATTTCTACAAAAACGCCACAGTTGAAGTAAGTGGTAAAAAGCCTGGAACCACCATCGAGAGAAAGGGCAAGTCCATCACCTACGGCATCACCTTGTTGAAAAATGCCCAAAACCCAGAAGCAGCAGATATGTTTCTCCAGTACCTCCTGGACCCCAATGGTGGAATGGCAGTACTCAAGGAAATGGGACAACCGCCTTTTATTCCGGCCCGGATTGCATCCGAAGAAATGAAAGGCAAACTGTCTAAAGAATTGCAGGCATTAGTAGAAGTTAAAAATTGATGGCGTCGTAACATTCCATCACATTCCAATAGTAAGTACGAGTAGACCTGCCGGGAACATAGAGTCACCGGCAGGTCGATCGGAGAACAGTTTTGACCCAAAAGTACAGTTCTGGCCTTTTTACCCCACTTTGTATAGCAGCAGGGACGATGGTGCTGCTTTTTATCCTGCTGCCACTGTTTGAAATGGTTTCCCAACCTTCCTTGAGTGATCTACGAGAAACCATTGCCGATGATGAGGTCAGATCGTCAATCTTTCTTTCGCTCTTCTGCTCCGCTTCGGCAGCCGCTATCTCTTTCATTTTTGGCACGCCCATGGCCTACCTGCTTGCCCGCACCGACTTTACCGGCAAAAAGATTGTTGAATCCATGATTGACCTGCCAATAATGATTCCCCACCCAGTGATAGGCATTGCTATTTTGAGCCTTTCCGGAAGAAACCACTGGTTAGGACAATTTTTCCAGGATGTTGGCATCCAGCTCCTTGGCACCAAAACCGGCATCATCACCGTACTCACCTTCGTGGCCCTCCCTTTCTACATCAACACGGCCAAGGCTGGTTTCCAGGGAGTTCCCTGCCGCCTGGAACAGGTGGCAAGAAGCCTTGGTGCCGGACAAAGCGCCACTTTTTTCCGAATTACCGTCCCCCTGACCTGGCGACATATGGTAACCGGCTTTATCATGAGTATGGCCAGAGCAATCAGCGAATTCGGTGCCGTGGTTATTGTCGCTTATCACCCAATGATTGCACCGGTCCTCATGTACGAACGGTTCACAGCCTACGGTCTTAAATATTCCCAGCCTGTTGCTGTTTGGCTTATCCTGATCTGCCTGGTATTATTCCTGCTTTTACGGGTAGTATCTTCACCGATTGGAAAGAAAAATTGATTCGAATTAACCAACTCACCTGCCAGTTTCCCAACTTTACGCTAGGGCCGATCGACCTCCACATAGAGCAGCAAGAATTTTTTATTCTTCTTGGTCCTACCGGGTCCGGCAAGACGGTCATCCTGGAATCTATCGCTGGTCTGCAGAAACCCCATAGCGGAGATATCTTTTTATTTGGTAAAGATGTCACGCGAGTGCCTCCTGAAAATCGTCAGGTCGGTATAGTATACCAGGATCAGGCACTCTTCCCTCACCTGAGCGTGCAGGAAAACATAGAGTTCGGCCTTCGCTACCAAAAAGGCAACACCCAAGCAAGCAAGGAGGCGCTGGCCGGAATTATCGACACCCTTGACCTGTCCCGCCACCTCAAAAAATCGACCACCAAACTCTCTGGGGGAGAAAAACAACGGGTGGCTCTTGCTCGCGCCCTGGCCATCCAACCGCAGGTACTCCTGCTGGACGAACCGCTCTCAGCAATAGATCCCTGTTTCCGTAGCGAGATCCAACGATTGCTCAGACAGCTCCATGAAACGCTTGCAACAACCTTTCTCATGGTCACCCATGATTTTAACGAGGCATTTTACCTGGCCGATAC
>JAUVLX010000326.1 GCA_030600525.1 Desulfobulbus sp.
TGTTTGCATTGTCCTGGTTGCCCTTCTTTCTACCGCATAAAGAGCGGTGCCATTCTTCAGGGACACACAACACTGCCTGAAAGGCGCAAACGTGGAACCCTCGATAGCTCCGTTGAACCCGTTGCATTGGATAAAGTCTGCAATATTCTCCACCCGCAGAGCCACCCCTGGATGATGATGGGATAAGCTGGAAGAAAGAACCACCGCCGGCAACATGACACCAGGGTAGACATAACTGGATACGGTTTCATTCTCCTCTAGAACAAACCCCATTTCGCTCAGTTTGGTACGGGTATGGAGAGAATTCTCAACTACAAAATGATCGATCCAATCAAAAAGACGGGTACTGGTTATAGCCTTTACCTTTGCGTCCAGCCTTTCAAAAACTTTATTTTTTTTGCCGAGAATGCTCAAGCACCTGCAGCAGAAAGGACTCTACTTCCGGTCGCCGTTGCCAATCAAAATGCTGTTGTTCTCCCATATTTTCCATCTGCCTATAGTTTTGGGGTACAGGTTATTATTCAGCAATTCCAGAAACCAATCGATTAATGATACTGTATTTTGCTCAGTATTTTGCGGATGATGCCTATTACCTGTTTAATTTCATTACGGTTGACAATCAAATGGGGCCGAAAACGGACGGTTTTTTCTCCGCACCCCAGCAACAGCACTCTTTGTTTGAACAACTCGTTCAACAACCGGTTCCGTGTCTGCTCTTCAGGCAGGTCAAAAGCACACATCAGCCCCTTTCCCCGAGCACCGATAACCATATGCGGGAAATCCTGGGCAAGCTTTTCCAATTCACTTAGGAGCAATTTCCCCTGGCGGTAACTGTTTTCTACCAGGTGCTCTTCCTCAATAATACGCAGAATATGAGTGCACCTTGCCATGTCAATCAGGTTGCCGCCAAAGGTAGAATTGATTCGGCTGGATTCCTGAAAGACATTGTTTTCCACCTGGTCAATACGGCGTGAGGCAAGAATCCCGCAAACCTGTGTTTTTTTACCAAAACACAGAATATCTGGTCTCACGTTAAAATGTTCGTGCGCCCAAAATTTACCGGTCAACCCGACACCGCTCTGGACCTCATCCATGATATAGAGAATATCGTGCTGATCGCAAATCTGACGCAGCTGCTGCAAAAATTGAGGTCGAAAATGATTATCTCCACCTTCCCCCTGGATCGGTTCAATAATAAGTCCGGCAAGATCATCCCCTTCGGCAGCGATCACTTCAGTTATCTGCTGGACCGCCACCCCTTCGAGCTCAGCTACCAGTTCCAGCCTTTCTTGATTTAAGGGAAAGGTTATTTTCGGATTAACGATACGTGGCCACTGCAAAGAAGGAAAAAACTTTGTTTTGCGTGTATCAAAGGTATTGGTCAGGGAAAGGGTGTATCCGGAGCGCCCATGAAAGGCCTGCTGAAAATGAATAATTTTGCTCCCCTTCTGCTCTTTGGATCCCTTTATAAAATTCTTACGCACCTTCCAGTCAAAGGCTGTTTTCAAGGCGTTTTCAACTGCCAGGGCACCGCCTTCTATAAAAAAAACATGGGGGAGAGCAGCAGGCATGGCCAGCCTGGAAAAAGTGGCAACAAATTCAGCAAAAGTTTCCGTATATACATCAGAACAGGAAGGCTTTTGGATTACCAGTTTCGCCAATTGCTCCTTAACAGCCAACAGCCGGGGATGATTGTAGCCGACTGCCATGGAGGCATACATGGAAAAGAAATCAAGAAAACGATCACCGCTGAGCTTGTCCACCAGATAGGAACCACTGGAGTTCTCCAAGTCCATGACCAACTCAAACCCGTCTGCCAATATGTGGTTAGCAAGTACTGTTTTCACTTCATGGGGTTGTATCATCTTTCTCCTCCTCGAGTGATCTGAATCCCTTTTCCTCTCCCTTTTCAACTCATAGTTCCCGCCCTGAATTGTGTTTATAGATACGATGCGCTCGTGTTCAAAGTTGAAAATTAATCCCCTGGGCCAAGGGCATGGTTTTACCGTAGTTCACGGTAACTGTCTGGCGGCGCATATATGCCCTCCAGGCATCAGATCCAGATTCACGCCCGCCGCCAGTCTCTTTTTCACCACCAAAAGCGCCGCCAATCTCGGCACCGGAAGTACCAATATTGACATTGGCAATGCCGCAGTCAGACCCTGCAGAAGAAAGAAACGTTTCTGCCTCGCGCAGATCATTGGTAAAGATAGCTGACGAAAGCCCCTGCCTGACGTCATTTTGCAATGCTATCGCCCGGTCAACATCACCTGTATACTTTATCAGGTACAGTATAGGGGCAAAGGTTTCCTCCTGGACAAGAGGCAGTTCTGCTTTTGCCTCCACCAAGGTTGGCATAACATAGCAACCTGATGCATAACCTTTACCGGTGAGGACCTTACCACCAAAGAGAATTTTACCACCCTGCTCTCGGAGAGTCTTAATAGCCAAGCTAAAATCGCTAACGGCTTGCTGGTTTACCAGTGGACCGACGTGATTACCTGAATCTAGCGGATTGCCGATCCGCAGGCTGCCGTAAGCCTTGACCAGTGCTTTTTTCATCTGCTTATACAAGGAATGGTGAACAAGAAGTCGCCGGGTGGTGGTGCAACGCTGCCCGGCAGTACCTACAGCGCCGAAGACCACCGCCGGGATAGCCAACTTAAGATCGGCCTCAGGCGTAATAATGATTGCATTGTTGCCACCAAGTTCAAGAATGGATTTTCCCAGTCTGCCTGCCACGACGCTGGCAGCATGGCGTCCAGTGGCAACCGAACCGGTAAACGAAATGAGATGTAAGCGGGGATCGGCAAGCATCTTTTCTCCAATGGTACGACCACTGCCGATAAGCAGTGAAAAGACACCTTCTGGAAGATCATTTTTTTGCAAGACCCTGCTGATGATATGCTGTACGGCAATGGCAGTTAAGGGTACCTGGGAAGAAGGCTTCCATATACTGACATTACCACATACTGCTGCAATCATGGCGTTCCATGCCCAGACAGCCACAGGAAAATTAAACGCTGTTAACACACCCACAAGCCCCAAGGGATGATACTGGTCATACAACCGGTGCTCCGGTCTTTCCGAATGCATGGAGAACCCATAGAGCATCCGGGATTGACCTACTGCAAAATCACAGATATCGATCATCTCCTGCACTTCTCCGTAGCCTTCCTCCAGGGATTTTCCCATTTCACAGGAGACAAGACTGCCCAAAGCCTGCTTATACTGCCGCAGCTCAAGCCCTATCTGGCGGACGATTTCGCCCCGCTGCGGCGCAGGAATTTGTCGCCACCTGGAAAATCCTTCCTGGGCCCGAACGATAATCTGCTCATATTCTTTCTTTCCAGCCCGGCTAACCCTGCCTAGTTTCTTTCCGTCAATAGGTGAATGTACCTCAAGCCAGTCATCACTGGTCGGGGTAATCCATTTGGTTCCGGTTGACACCCCACTGTTTCGTTTCTTTATCCCCAGGTCTTTCATGAAATCCATGGTCGCTCCTATGGTTATACACTCGGCCATATAATGCAGCTTTCAGCCATGATGAAAAAGGTTGTACAGAGATTTACGAGAAGGAAAGGTAAGCCTGCTGTTTGCCCCAAAACACTCTGCTTGATTTACTAAATAATGTGCATTTCCCCACTGACAGTCAACACTAAGATAATTGGGTTTTCAGGGTGATTGAGCTAAGGGCCTGTAAGGGAATAACTTGTCCGATCCTGCATCTTATCTTCGGGTCATCTTTGAATGCGACTCAATCACAAAATCCTCAACGTAGCCCTGCTATGCCTGCGGTTTTGTTCAATCACCGCATCCAAATCTGGCCCAAATCTAAGCGCAATATCAGCCAGGTTATTCCCTTACAGGCCCT
>JAUVLX010000158.1 GCA_030600525.1 Desulfobulbus sp.
TAATAACTACGGTTGGTGAAATTGCTGAGATATATGACGGACCTCATGCTACGCCAAAAAAAATTGATGCCGGCCCCTATTTCTTGAGCATTTCCAGCTTAGATAAAGGGCGCCTTGATCTGTCTAAATCTGCCTTCCTGAGCGAAACTGATTTAGTTAAGTGGACTAAGAGAGTGACACCTAAAAAAGGAGATTTGCTCTTTTCTTATGAAACAAGATTAGGTGAAGCGGCTCTAATGCCGGAAGGCATCAAGGCATGTTTAGGGCGGCGAATGGGATTACTCAGACCTAAAAGAAATAGAGTCGTCCCTGATACCTTCTTTACGCCTATTTGTCGCCAGCGTTCCAGCAGACGATCGTTTCTAACACGATAAGAGGTGCGACCGTTGACCGAATTGCTTTAAATGAACTCCCTGATTTTAAAATTCGAATTCCTTCATTAAACGAGCAAACGAAGGTTTCGAAACTTTTACAAGATATCGACGCCAAAATCGAATTCAACAACCGGATCAATACGGAGCTGGAAGCGATGGCAAAAACGCTGTACGACTACTGGTTTGTGCAGTCTATATAGATATGGACTCATTACCTGTTTCTGGATTTATGACCAAGAAACCTATAAAGAAGACGTTTGCTGGTGGAATGAAGTTTTTAAAGGATGATGTGGCAATTGCGCGGATAACTCCTTGTCTTGAAAATGGAAAAACGGCTTTATTATCTAGAATCGGTGAGGAGGAAATCGGTGTTGGGTCGACAGAGTTTATTGTTTCTGGAAAAGGTTAAAACCCCCGCCTTTTAGGCGGGTAGCATTCTGCTAGCAGTTGGCTTATAATTCTTTGGTATGGAATATCGCCAAGGAAGTCACACAAAATATAAGATTGAGTATCACTTCGTATGGGTCACGAAATATCGGTATCACATGCTTCAAGGTGATATTGCCCTGCGAGTAAGGGACCTTGTTCGGCAAACCTGTGAGTGTTTTGAAATACAAATTTTGCGTGGTGTTGTGAGCAAGGACCATGTGCATATCCTGGTTTCAGCTCCCCCAAATATTTCACCCTCCGATATAATGCGGAGGGTGAAGGGGAGAGTGTCGCGTAAAATTTTTGAAGAATTTCCCCATGTGAAAAAAAGATATTGGGGACGGCACTTTTGGGCCCGCGGTTACTTCTGTGTCACATCTGGAGAACTCTCCAAAGATATGATTCAGGAATACTTGGCTCATCATTTTGAAAAGGACCCTAACGATCAATTTGATATCGAGTAAACCGGCAAAGCCGGTATTGCTGGACTTTCAGTCCGCGATTTTAAACCCACCGACTTCTAGTCGGTGGTTGTTTAGTTCATTGCTTCTAAACAAGGGAAATGAGCAAAAAACACCTGTTCTTTTTAATTTTTAAAGCGATTGAAAGTGATAAAATTGCTCTCTGCAATACCGGTGGAAATATTCAAAAAAACTTATTTCAGCGATTTAATAATCTCGTCAGCAATTTTATCGAGAGCTACCACACTGTCTAATAGGCCAAGTTCAGCAGGAGCTTTAGGCATACCATAAACAACACATGATACCTCATTTTGTCCAATTATATAGGCGTTTTTTTGAGTAAGCACCTGCAACCCTTTGGTTCCATCTGACCCCATTCCTGTCATAATGACAGCCGTTGTCCTGCCAACATAAAAATCTCCAACAGAACGAAACAGGTAATCCACCGATGGCTTGCATGAGTTTTCAGGAGGATCATCTGTTATTTTAACCAGGCGATTAACTCCATCAGCGGCCGCTGATAACTTCATTTGCTTTCCACCTGGAGCAATATAGGCCACATTGGCGACAAGCGGTTCTCCATTTTCAGCTTCCTTAACAGTTATCTGGCATTTCTTATTTAAACTGGCAGCAAGCGATTTCGTAAAAACAGGGGGCATATGCTGTACAATAACAACAGGAACTCCTATATTTGCCGGAAGCATTGGCATCATACGTGCCAATGCGTTAGGCCCACCGGTTGAGATGCCAATGGCAATTATTTCTGAACCGTTACGTGGTGCACGTTTGCCAGGTTTGCCTGGCAAATTAATTTTTCTTTTTGCTGGTATAGAAGGTCGTGTGCGAGTCGTCTGTTTGCCGACGAGCCGGTTGCGACCCATTTGACCAATGGCAGTGCGACCGGTGACAAAGGCATTTATTAAGGGAGTGAGATTTGCTTGTAAATATTTTTTACTTTCAGCAATATTTGATGTACTTGGCTTAAGAATAAAATCATACGCGCCTAGGTCGAGAGCCTTCATTGTCATATCTCCGCCTTCACCGGTCAACGTTGAGACCATAATTGCAGAGGTTTTTGGAGCATATTTTTGTAAATATTGAAGAACCTCCAGACCGTTCATCTCCGGCATCTCTATGTCAAGAGTTAACAGGTCAGGCTTAAGACTCTTTATCTTAGAAACAGCTATTTTTCCATTGTGCGCGACGCCAACCACCTCAACACCTCGCATATCCTTCAGAACATCACTCACCGCCTTGCGATACACTATGGTGTCGTCAACAACCAAAACCTTGATTTTTTTTGTTAGCATTTTTGTTTTTAGCAAAGTGGTTACACACGATTAATGTTTTCTGTTTCCGTACGCAGCACTTCTTTAATATCAAGTACCCCTATAAGCTTGTTGTCCGTCTTGTAGACGCCTGTAAAAAAAACACCTTGGATACCACTCATGTTCGCTGGTGCAGGTTCAATCTTATCTGGTTCTGCCGCTACGACGTCGCTTAATTTATTAACCAACAGCCCTACATACTCTCCGGGAGCATTGACTATGATATTTCGAGGATCACTACCTAAATCAGTTTGGCCTAGCCCAAGTTTTTTCCCGAGATCAATGATGGTGACGATCTGACCGCGAAGATTTAAAATACCTTGTACGTAGTCTGGGGACTGGGGGACTATGGTCATCTCCATAAGTTTATTTATTTCTTGAACTTTCAGGATATCCATACCACACAAAGCGTCTCCCACATGAAAAGTGGCAAGTTCTATAGCAGTCTTGTTGGATTGAGATGATGGTTTCATTATTTAAAATCTCCAAAGAGGGTAAACGATCCTTTTATGTGGAGACCATTGCCAGGTATTTCTGCCAGGAATGGGCAAATAAAAAGACTGGTGCACAGAAAAGAGCATAAATACACAAATTCCGACATTATTATCCTATCAATGGATAGTGTTTTTCGGCTGAGCATATTTATGGACACTTTCCATAAGCCGTTCTTTATCGAGCTTGATATGGTATTCGTCTACGCCCACAGATTTGCCACGTTCAATATCTTCTTCGGCAGCCAGTGTAGTAAGCGCTATAACTGGTAGTACACTGTATTCTGGATGCTGTTTAATTTTTTCGGTGAGTTCAAAACCATCCATATTTGGCATTTCTATATCTGTAACAACCAGAGTAATTTCGTTATACTGTTCCTCTATTATTTGCAAGGCCTCGACGCCATCTTCCGCTTCCAGTACATTAAAGCCAGCTTCTTCAAGATAACTCCTCACCTGGTTTCTGAAAAAATTGGAATCTTCAACTATCAGGATAGTAGGAGCTTCCACTTCTGTACCGAAGCGGTCTTCTAGAGTAACATCCTCAAACCATTGGGGATTTATGGCCTGGACAACTTCAAAAATATCAATCAACATGGTTGTTTTACCCCCTATAATAGCAGACCCCATGATGCCAGTTTGTTTAAGGGTGATATCATCAATGTCTGTCGATATTTCAACGGCATCAATGGGGCCGGTAGCGAGAAGGCCGATATCCTTGCCGGCTAGATGAAAGACGATGACCAGATAGTTGTCCTGAACATCCAGTGATTGCACCATGGCAACTTCATCGATGCTGATAAGAGGCAGGCTCCCTCCTCGATACTGCATAACCCTTCGTCCACCAACATCTTCAACATCTGTGGATTTAATTTTTTCGACACGTTCCACCTGATTAAGCGGAACCCCGAAATTTTCGAGAGGTGAACTGGAAAAGGTGAGTAATGCCTGCCGATCTTTTGATTGGGTAATGGCTTCTTTGTTAGCCTCTGCAAGTTTACTGGCCCTTTCCGATCCTTCAAGAGAAGTCAACCCAGCCATTGAAGCAATACTGTTGACATCCAAGATAAGAGCAATCCTGCCGTCACCCATTATAGTGGCACCTGCATAACCTTTACATTGCTGGAGATGCCTGCCTAAAGGTTTAATGACAATTTCCTCTGAATCATGAAGACGATCTACGATAAGCCCATACTTCATGGCTCCAGTAGAAACAACAACGATATTCAGGGCACTTGCTGGACTTTGGCGTCGGTCAGATTTTCTTTTGTCTTCCGGCCTATCGCTGCCACCATCAGATTCAATGTTTTCAAGTTCGGTATTTTTTTCAGACAACAGCATCCCCGATCGCCGGTCAGCAACATTCTCTCTACGATCTTTACCCGTGAATTCTTTAACAGGATCGAAGAAAGTGCGTTCTATTTCAAAGACATCTGACATACGAATGAGTGGCAAAAGGTTTCCACGTAAACGTACAACCTCCGCATTACCAACCTTTTCGATACGTTCTGAAATCTTAGAGGCCGGAATGCGAAGCAATTCCTCCAGGTTTACTTGGGGAATGGCGTAGCGTTCTCCACCGGTCATAATAATCTGACACGGGATAATAGCCAAGGTGAGTGGAAGCTTGATACTGATAGTGGAACCTTTACCAACATCTGATTCGATTTCAATTGAACCACCGAGTTGATCAAGGTTGGTTTTTACCACATCCATACCAACGCCACGGCCAGAGACATCGGTAACCTTTTCTGCAGTAGAAAATCCGGGAAGGAGAATCAGATTAATGCGTTCCTTTTCGGACATCACATTAATCTGCTCCTGGGTAACAAGCCCTTTTTTCACAGCCGTTTCAGCAAGGACATCTCCGTCAATTCCCTTGCCATCATCACTAATTTCTATAACGACCTGTCCAGCGGCGTGATAGGCTTTCAGGACTATAAGCCCTCTGGCGTCCTTCCCCTTTGAAAGTCGTTCTTGTGGAGATTCGATCCCGTGATCGACTGAATTACGTACAAGGTGGGTGAGCGGATCATTAATGGATTCAATGATTGTTTTATCAAGTTCAACATCCTTGCCAACAATGGTAAGATCCATCTGTTTGTTCAACTTTCCAGACAAATCTCTGACAACTCTGGGGAATTTGTTAAATACGTTCCCGATGGGCTGCATCCGGGTAAGCATTATGGCTTCTTGAAGTTCTGAGGTCACCAGATCGATACGCTGGCCGACAGTTTCTGCACTTCTGACATCGCCGGAGGTGATAGTCTGTAGGAGTTGGTTTCTTGAAAGTACCAGTTCCCCGGCCAAGTTCATTAATTGATCAAGCAGGCTCACTGTTACCCTGATTGAAGTGTCGGGTTTTGTAGCGGATTTTGCCTTTCGTTTTTTATTGGTTCCTTGAACAACAGGTGAGGGAGATACATCATTCTCAATATCAGGTTCTGGCGGGAGTGTACCTTCCTCTTCACTTACAGTTTCTTCAAGCACAGCCTCATGATTTTCCTCTAGAATATCTTCTTCAACAGTTTCACTAGCGACGGGCTCTTCTGTTGGTACTTGCTCCTCTAAAATAGGTGATGGTTGAACTGCTGCTATGCTTGGGGCTTCACCTTGCTCATAAATCATGTTGAGTGCATCGACATTAGAGGCAATATCAGCTTTGTTACTGTTGCCTATATCTTCGATGAGCTGTTGTAGCTGATCAGAAGACATCAATAAAACATTTACTATCTCAGGGGTAGGGACCAGTTTCTCACTGCGGATAAGGCCTAATACATTTTCAGTAGCATGGGCAAGATCCTGAATCACAGTCAGCCCCATAAAACCTGCACCACCTTTTATGGAGTGAGCAGCTCGAAAAACTTTATTCACCAAGTCAACATCTATATCAGCGCCCCCCTCTTCAATGGCCAGGAGGTCGTTTTCTATATCAGCAAGATGCTCAAGGGATTCTTCAATAAAACCTTGTAATATTTCGTCATCTTCAAAAGTCATAAATAGTTCTCCTGCAGGACTAAAGCGTACTTATGGCCTGATTTCCAGGCAAGGCTCAAATCAGTTAAACATGCCCTTATTGGCGTTCACTGTTGTTTAAGTATAGTTGTATTGTACGGATACTTATTTGGTTGTACAGTTTTTTTTCTTGGTTTAAAAATAAAGAGGAATGTCAAGTGTCCCAACATTGCAGGAAAGAATAAATTGAAGGGATACGAACACGTTTGAAGCCGTACCGAAAGTATGATTTAAAAGAGTGTGGATGTTGGGGCAGGGGCGGCTGGCTGGTGATGACGGCGAATGAAAGTTGGAATTTGGCATCAGACCAGTAGGCAAAAGGCGACGTGGACTGGCTACTTATTTTACGAATAAAAATTCTGGCCTATAAAGTTGTTTCCTGAATGCCGCAGCGAACTGTCTGCAACTTCGAAGGATACGTCTTACAGGCCAGGAAGGTGAAAGCTAATCAGTTACCAATCGCGTGAAGTTTAACCTCATACGTTATGGCTTTTCCTGCAAGGGGATGGTTGTAGTCGATGGTGACAGATTCATTGCTAATCCCGAGGACAGTTGCTGGAACCTGCTGTTCCTGGCCATCTTTATCTATGGAAAGAGAGAGAATCATACCAGGGCGTGGCTTTATTTTATCGCTAAAGGTCTCAAGGGGAACTTCATGAACAAGAGCTTTATGGTAAAGGCCGTATGCGTCTTCTGGGAAAATTTTAACTGTCCTTGAGTCATTAGGTTCCATCCCTAGCAATGATGCTTCTACAGCCTGAAGAATTTTACCGGAACCGATAGAGACCGGAATCGGTTTTGATTCCGGTACACTTTCAACAACCTCGCCGGAGTCTAATGACGCAGTATAACTGACCAAAACACTATCTGTAATTTGCACGGGGCACATTTTTTTTGTTCCTTATGTTAAATGGGTTTGAAATTAATTCTGTATCATAAACATCCTGCAAAGGTTTGACAATAGAAGTGGTTTTTCAAGTCAGGGGTTGACAAAGTCGACAGGAGGGCATAAATATCCTGTGCCGTACTCTTTAGTATAAATTAGGAGTGATTTTTCTAAAAAAGCAAACAAGCACTCATTTGTCCCCCCCTCTGGCCTATGACTCAATATACCATTGCCAATGGCTCAAGGTTTCGTACTTCTCGCTCTCCACAGTAGGCAGTCCCATTTTGTCGAGTGCATAAATTTTGCTCCTAATTTATTTTGTCTAAAACCAAATCGCAGGGTCGAATAACAACGACTATAAACTACTGCACCATGAAAAAAGATTATGATAGAATTAGATTTTTCCAAAGATAAAAACGGTCTGCTTCCAGCCGTCGTGCAAGATCACGAAAGTGGTCAAGTTCTTATGCTTGCATACATTAACCAGCTGGCCTGGCAAAAAACACTTGAAACTGGCAAAGCTCATTACTGGAGCCGCAGCAGGAACAAACTGTGGCTTAAGGGTGAATCCTCAGGCCACGTGCAGATCATTAAAACCATAGCGGTTGATTGTGACTTGGATACGGTTGTTTTCCACGTTGAACAACTCGGGGGAGCTGCCTGCCACAAAGGATATCGAAGCTGTTTTTACAGAACCATTGAAAAGGACCAACTCGTCATCGGTGAAAATAGAGTGTTTGATCCAGAAGAAGTATAGGGCAAAAAATAAAGACGACTTGGAAATGATGTTTTTGGGTCCGGTTCCAGCCATGTGAAAAATGGCTTTGCGTGGGCACCAACGATAGGGCGAGTCAATGCAATTAACCAGAGCATTTAAACGTTCTGGTTCGTAATATTAGTAAATGAGGAACTACATGAGTTTGTTAAAATTAGGTATACCCAAAGGCAGCCTTGAGAAGGCAACTATAGAACTTTTTGCAAAAGCCGGATGGCAGAT
>JAUVLX010000159.1 GCA_030600525.1 Desulfobulbus sp.
AGGAGTTGTCCGAAAATAACTTGAACATCTCGCATCGCATCTTCAGGTCATCTTTGGCTGATCTTCAATCACAAAGTCCTCAACGTAGCACAACTACGCCTGCGGCTTTGCTCAATTAGATCACCCAAATCTAACCTAAATATGAGCGCGATATCGTCCAACTTGTTTACAGACAGCTCCTTACTCTAAAAACAAACACCCCTGAGAAACTCAGAGGTGTTTTCAACACTGGTTATTTATTTGTACCCATGCAACTTATCCAGAAACTCTGGTAAGAAGAGTGATACCTGTGGAATATAGGTAATGATCATAAGGAACACGAGCAGCAACATCAACCATGGGAGACAGGCACGAATAACCCAGCCGATACTGTTGCCTGTTATCCCAGCAGTGACAAACAGATTAAGCCCAACTGGAGGAGTCAACATCCCGATCTCCATATTAACCACCATGATAATTCCAAGGTGAATGGGATCAATGCCAAGCTTAACAGCAATGGGAAACAGAATAGGAGCCATGATAAGCAAAATGGCTGATGGCTCCATAAAATTACCCGCCATGAGCAGCAGGATATTAACCACAATGAGAAACATCCATGGAGATAGTCCCCAGCCAATAATCAGCTCTGCAAGCTGGTGCGGAATACGTTCGGTTGTCAGTACGTGTGCAAACAGCATGGCATTGGCAATAATAAACAACAGCATGATGCTGACTTTTGACGCATCAAGTATAATCTTTCGCACATCTTTGTCGTTTAAGCATTTAGGAACAGCGATGATGCTCTTTCCAATATTTCGAGCCACAGCACTGCCAACACTTTCCCCCTTGTTACGCCATGCAACTTCTTTTAAGGGACCGACATCCCGGTAGCCGAATATTGAGACTAGAAAGGCATAGACTGCAGAAACAGCAGCAGCTTCAGTGGGACTGGCAACACCACCGTAAATGGAGCCAAGGACAATAAAAATCAACATCAGACCGCCAAAGGCAGAGGAACCGGCAGAGAAGACTTCACCAAATCCCTTCCATGGCATGGCTGGCAATTTTTTTATCCGGGCCGCAATGTAGATGGCAATCATTAATATTCCACCCATCATCAAGCCTGGTATAAATCCAGCCATAAACATTCTCGCAGCAGAAACTTCAGTAGCGGCTGCATAGACAAGCATAACGATAGAGGGTGGAATTAAGATCCCTAATGTACCGGCATTGGTAATTACACCTGCGGCAAAACTCTCCGGGTACCCTGCCCGTACCATGCCGACAATAACAATGGAGCCAATAGCAGCCACAGTTGCAGGCGAAGATCCAGACACGGCTGCAAAGATCATACACGCCATGACTGATGCCATTGCCAAACCACCGCGAATGTGTCCGACAAGACTAAGCGCAAAGCGGATAATACGCTTGGCAACACCACCAGTAGAGAGAAACGCGGATGAAAGAATAAAAAACGGGATAGCTAGTAAGGTGTAATGCTCAGACAATGCCTCAAACATTTTTAATGCAATAGAGGCGAGTGAGTCACTGGAAAAAAAGAGGATAGTGGCGATGCTTGAAAGCCCGAGAGAAAGCGCAATTGGCATCCCAATAAGCATGCAGGTAAAAAGCAATATAAAAAGAGCTGCAGTTGTCATAACCAGGCCTCCTCTTCTTTTAAGTCTTCTACAATTTCCATACTTTCTTTGGCCTCATCCACATGTCGAAAACCGTCAGCTTCCCCAATTATAACCTGCCATAGTAAAATTAAAATACGGATGGATATAAAACCAAAACCAACCAACAACATCCCATGAGCCACCCAGGTTGGCATCGGAATATCTTCCAGGTCAATCGCGATCTGTTTCATTTTAGCCAGATAAATCCAACTTCCGTAAAGAATAAGACCGCAGTAGCAGAGCGACAGGAAACAGGCGATAAAGGTAATCAACCTTCTCATCCCGCGGGGAAAAAGCTTTACAAAGGCATCAACCCCTATATGTGAACCGACTTTTATTCCATAAGAAGTACCAAACAAAACGAACCAGGCAGACATATGCAACGTCAGCTCCTGGGTCCACATAAAACCGGTATTAAACCCAAAGCGCATAACCACATCTAAAAAAACCAAGAGCGTGGTTACTATCAAAAGAAGGCTAATTATCGCTTCTTCGACTTGATTTAAAACACGCAGAAACATAGAGAAACTCCTTAAAAAAATGGGCAGGATCAAAAGATGTTCCTGCCCTGAGAGTATTTTTATCGAATTGCGGTTGTGAAGCAGCTTTTCTTAATTATTGGCGCTATACGCTGCATCGATCAGATCTTTACCAATTTTTTTCTCAAACTTTCCCCATACAGGTTTCATAATCTCGACCCATTGCGCACGTTCTTCTGGACTCAGTTCAAGAATTTTGCAACGGTTGGAATCGATAATCTTCTGTTTGTCAGTGTCAGATTTTTCTGCAGCAACCTGATTTCCGAAAACAATTGCTTCATCAAGAGCTTTTTTGATTTCCGTGCGGAGAGCATCATCCAGGCCCATCCAGAATTCGGTGGAGGTTACGATCATATAATCCAGCAGCCCATGATTGGACTCTGTTATATACGGTTGTACTTCAAAAAATTTCTTTGAATAAATATTGGACCAGGTATTTTCCTGACCATCGATGGCTCTGGTCTGCAGCAAGGTAAATACTTCAGAAAAAGGTTTTTTCAGTGGGGTTGCCTTAATCGCCTTAAACTGGGCAGCAAGAACGTCTGAAGACATGATTCTGAATTTGAGACCAGATGCATCTGCAGGGACTTGCAACGGTTTTGAGGAAGAGAGTTGTTTCATTCCATTGTGGAGGTAACCAAGCCCAATGAGCCCTTTCTTTTCCATGGACATCATCATGCCTTGTCCAGCTTCACTTGCCTGAAATCTGTTTACCGCATCAATATCTTTAAATAAGAAGGGCAGGTCATAAAGTTCCAGCTGTTTTGTGTACCGACCAAAAACAGACATAGCTGGGGCAGACATCTGTACGTCACCAAGCAAAATAGCTTCAAGCACTTTATTTTGACTAAACAACTGAGAGTTGGGATATACTTCGACCACAACCTTATCCCCAAGTCTTTCAGCGATAAGATCCTTAAATTTATTGGCCATCTGTCCTTTAGGGGTATTTTCTGCTACGACATGGGAAAATTTGATGACCACCGGTTTAGCCAATACAGGTCCGGCTGCAAGAGCTGCTGTAAGTGTTAATGCTGCTACTGCCATTGTAACTTTGCGAAACATACAATCCTCCAATTATTTTTTGGGGTGATACATTACCGACAAATGCCGAATGTCGATGATCCCTGCCAAGACGAACGGGCAGGCCTAACCCATAATTCTGATGAAACTAGGTTAGAGGTTCAAACCAGCCATGGCTTGTTGTTTTGGTGATGCAAATATAGCTCCACTATGCACAAGCTAATGCTAACTTGTTGAAAATGTAATAGATATCGAAAAAAGTCTTGGTCTAAGAGATATGCCAATGGGTGAGAAACCACCCATTAGCACTGAGATTGGAGGCGGAACCCTACCCGCCAGAGGGAAAAGAGAAGGTCTATTTAAAATCGTTTTTATCCAAACCGTACTTTTGCAATTTATCATAGAGCGTCTTTCTCGGTAATGATAGGGATACCATGACCCCCTTGAGAGACCCTTTATGTGCACTCAGAGCCTGCTCTAACAAGGCCCGCTCAAACATTTCTACCTGCTGATGGAGACTTCCAGAAAGTTCTGTCACTTCCCCAGATAACAACTGTTCGACCGACCAATCAGACTGACTTCCCAAGAGTACGTAGCGTTCGGCAAGGTTACGCAATTCCCTGACGTTCCCTGGCCAATCATAGGTCATTAACATATTCACTTCCGCTGGTTGCGGAGCTGGCACTTCACGCTGATAGCGGTGTCCGGCCACAAGTAGATAATGATGGAACAAGAGGGGAATATCTTCCCGTCGGTGTCGTAGGGGCGGAATTTCAATGCACACCACATTCAGTCGATAATAGAGATCTTTCCTGAATTCGCCTCTGTCAGACGCCTCTAGTAGATCAACCTTGGCTGCAGCAACGACCCGAAGGTCCAAAGAGATAAGTTTATTGGAACCCAATCGTTCCACGACACGTTCCTGAAGAACACGAAGCAGATGAACCTGCATCTGGAGCGGCATGCTCTCAATTTCATCAAGCATGAGGGTACCGCCATTGGCATGTTCTAATTTACCGACCCTTTTATTTTTTGCGTCTGTAAATGCACCGGCCTCGTGCCCAAGCAGTTCACTTTCAATCAAATTTTCTGCAATTGCTCCACAGTTGACTGCAACAAAATTTTTATTTCTCCTGCTGCTGTGTTCATGAAGTGATCTTGCCACCAGCTCTTTACCGGTTCCTGTTTCACCAACGATCAGAATATCGGCTCCTGTATCTGCTACCTGAGCGATCGTCGCCCGAAGCCTCTTGGTTGCAGATGTTACACCTATAATTCTCGGCCCAGGGGCACTGTGCACTTCAAGCTCTGAGCGAAGAAGCCGATTCTCAAGGGTCAGCATCCGCTTTTCAAGCGCCCTGATAACGGTTTTAACAAATCGTTCGGGTGCGTAGGGTTTCTCCAAAAAATCATACGCACCATTACGCATCGCCTTAACAGCAGTGGAAACGTCGCCATGACCTGTTATAAGAATGACAGGGAGATCGCGGTCGAGGCAACTGATCTTCTCCTGTAACTCCATACCACTTATCCCAGGGAGACGAATATCGCAGACAAGTACCCCTGGCCAATCTTTGGTAATGACATCGAAGACCTTTTCCGCACAATCAAACGCAGTGACTTCTAACCCTGCAAGCTCAAGGGTTTGACGGTTGGCCTGGCGAATATGCTTTTCATCATCAATGAAAAGGACCTTAGTTAAAACTTTCATAAATAATCGTTATGGTGCTTTTAATTGAATCTCAAAACAAGTCCCTACGGGCCTGTCGACAAGGGTGAGGGTGCCACCCATTTCTTTTACAATCCGCGATGAAATTGTCAACCCCAGCCCTAACCCCTGCCCCGGTTCCTTGGTCGTAAAAAAAGGATCAAATATCTGCTCAGCATGTTTTTTATCGATTCCCGTTCCACTGTCCTGAACCATCACGTACACACTTTTATCAACCCGGTGAGCCAATATCTCAATTTTTTTCTCCTTCTGATTTTTCACAGCATGGAGTGCATTACTAATTAAATTAACCAACACCTGCTGCAATAAGACATTATTAGCCTGTACTTCCAGATTATCAGGAGCAATGCTGATTTTGAGAGGGACTCCTGATTTCCGTATCCCTGGCCCAAGTATTTCCAATGCTCCGTCAAGACTGCCATGTAGCGGTACAATATCGACCTTCCCGCTGTTTTTTCTGGCAAAAAGCTTGAGTTGCGCTGCAAGCTCAGCCATTCTTTCGGTTAACTCACTTATCTGTTCCAGGTTCCACAGAGCATCTCCGCTGCGATGTTGCTGAAGGAGTTGCACTGCATTATCTGAATAAACTCGAATTGCAGCCAGTGGCTGATTTAATTCATGGGTAATTCCAGCTGACATTTGTCCCAAAGCAGCCAGCTTGGCAGCATGGATCAGTTCCTTTCTTGCCCGTCGCAATTGCTCCTCTGTTTTTTGTCGCTCCCCTATCTCCTGCCTCAATTTTACATTAGACTCGGTCAACTCAACCGTCCTGACAGCCACTCTTGATTCAAGCTCCTCGTTAGCATCCTCAAGCAACTTGCGTGAATTTTCCTCATACCTATGCCTCTCGGTCAACCGTTGCTGATGCTGCCAGAATAAGAGTATCACCATGATCACGAATACAAAAAATGACCCAACCAAAACAATGGTACGTACTACAAACTGATCAATCTCTTTTATGTCGGAAAGAATCTGCACCTCCCACCCTGCCTGTGGCATTGGAGCACTGACATGAAGGTAACGATGAACAACTCCTGAAGAATCGTCTATTATTGATAAAATATTGTAGCCCATCCCTTCTTTGGTATGGGCCACTGAGAGGGGCAACAGGGAAGCATCAGGATATCGTTTGCTCGCGGTAATCCGTGACAGTACTTCTTGAGGAAGGGGCGAGAGGGTACGGTAACGCCAGTCAGGATCGGTAGTGACAAAAATGACACCTTCAGGGTCAGTAACAAGAAAGGTATCGCCCTGTTTTTTCCAGTTATCCTCTACGGTATCGATATTAATCTTCATAACCAGTGCTCCGAGAATACTCTTTCCCTGACGAACAGGATAGGCAAAGTAGTATCCGCGTTGGCTGGACGTTGCACCTAGTGCAAAATAGCGGCCCAATTGCCCCAGCATTGCCTCTTTGAAATAGGGCCGAAAACTAAAATTTCGCCCAACAAACGGACGGGGAGCCTGCCAATTGCTGGCAGCAATCGTAAGGCCTTCTTTATCCATGAGATAGGTATCTGCGGCATCGCTGATAACATTCACGGTTTCCAGATATCGATTAAAGGCTTCAAGCCTCTCTCTGCTGCCAGGATTTTGAAGAAAATTTACCAGCCGTTTATCATGGGCCAGCAACTCAGGCAAAATTTCATACCTTTCAAGGACCCCTTGCAAATATGACATATAGAGGGCGAGTTGGATGGAAACCTCTTCTGCTTTTTCAGTTACCCCCTGTTGGTAAGCCCACCTGCCTGCACCTGCAATAGTGAACACCAAAAATAATATACCGCTAATCAAGGCAATAACTAATGAACGTCCCACTTGTTTTGCAACCTCCTCTCAACAAATATGTATTATACAAAGGACCCTCTGGGTGAGCTTTTCTCAAAGGCTGGTGATTGTTTCTGGCAAATTCAAGATGGATCTCTTATAGTTCAAGGTAGATAAAATCTTTATATTTTGAGACAACTTTGAACTCATTGTTTATGATCTATATCATGTAAGGCCTACGCTAAAGCACGGTCATCTTTTACCGTAGACATATTCCCAATATCAAGATTTCACTTCTTTTGCGTATCTTCGAGGCTACATGTTGTACCATTATCCCGATTTTGGGAAAAATTCATTTATCAAAATGACATTGAATCACAATAAGTGCAGATGAGTTGTTACGTACCTTTTCCTTCAGTTAGCATTACACAACCAGAGCAACTTAATGAGTTACTGGATATGGATATGCAAAGTATCAGTACGGTGCATGCCACCTATCCTTTACGAATCAGCAGCTATTATTTCCAACTCATCAAAAAAGTTGGTGCCCCGTTGTTAAAGCAGGCTGTGCCTGATATCCATGAACTGCATGATCCCGACGGGCTTGTTGATCCCCTCGATGAAGAGAATCTGAGTCCAGTCCCTAACCTGGTCCATAAATACCCTGATCGTGTTCTTTTCCTAATCAGCAACCAATGTGCCGTATATTGTCGTTTTTGTACCAGAAAGAGAAAGGTTGGCAAACCAGAAATGGTGATTACTGACCAAACCATCGCTGATGGTATTGCCTATATTAAACAAACACCTGCAATAAGAGACGTCCTCCTATCAGGCGGCGATCCGTTCATGCTTACTGACCAACGTCTGGAAAAAATCATCCAGGCAGTTCGCTCAATCCCCCATGTGGTAACCATTCGGATTGGCACGAGAATCCCTTGTACCCTACCGGAGAGAGTAACACCGGAATTAGCACATATGCTGGGAAGATACCATCCACTCTATATAAATACCCATTTTAATCATCCAGCAGAAATCACCCCCCAATCCAGCCAAGCATGTTCGCTGCTGGCTGATGCAGGCATACCCCTTGGGTGTCAAACAGTTCTGCTTCGTGGAATAAACGACGATCCTGAAATAATTAGGGAATTGATGTATAAACTTATACAGAT
>JAUVLX010000325.1 GCA_030600525.1 Desulfobulbus sp.
GGAGCGGGGCTACCCCATTGATAAGAGGTGATTACGTGGATAATGGTACGATGCAGAAAAAATCTTTTCAGGACGAACTTGCCCGTCTTCAGAAAGCTGTACATACCTGTGAGGCGTTTCCTGCTGACCAGGTTATTGCTGGTAAGGGGTACAGTGTTAATCCGTCTCTTGAGTTGCTAGAGCTGCAAGGGATCGGTCTGGCAGATATTGCATTAGGTCGTGAGGGCGAGCCAGATCCGGGCGAGGAGATGGTGCTGGTGTGGAAGCATCCGCAATCCCTTGCTGTCCGCTGCAGGCCTGCTTTAGCCAATGACCTGTTGGCACTCAAGCTTATCCATGAAACAATTGATTTGACGCAAGCTGCCAACGAAA
The DNA here is from genome assembly GCA_030600525.1 of Desulfobulbus sp. Classification (GTDB taxonomy): domain Bacteria; phylum Desulfobacterota; class Desulfobulbia; order Desulfobulbales; family Desulfobulbaceae; genus Desulfogranum. Next base: position 373 of record JAUVLX010000325.1, read on the forward strand.
GCGGTGTTACAGTTGGTGCTGTTGAGACTGTTCTTTTTCAGGCAGTGGAAGATGGTCTTATCCTGAGAGCCCCTTCATTACTTTGTCGCGATCAGGATGTGTTCCCCAGAGAATTCCCTGATGAACAATACCGGTCAACGCCGGTGTTTACCCTTCAATGGCATGTCACCCAGGCCTGTGATCTGCACTGCAAGCACTGCTACGACAGGAGCGACCGGGTGATGCTTCCCTTTGACAAGGCGTTGGGCGTGCTTGATGATATGCACCGTTTTTGTCACCAGAATAATGTACTGGGGCAGATTACTTTTACCGGTGGTAATCCTCTCATGTATCCGCGATTCAAAGACCTCTATCAGGCCGCTGCTGATCGAGGGTTCATGTTGGCAATCCTGGGGAATCCGACTTCGGTATCCATCATCGATGAAATTGTTGCTGTCCAGCAGCCCGAATTTTATCAGGTAAGTTTAGAAGGGCTGGCAGCGCATAATGATGCTATCCGCGGCGAGGGCCATTATCAGCGGATTATGGATTTTTTAAAGATTCTGCAGCAAAAGCAGATCTATTCCATGGTCATGCTGACCCTGACCCAGGCCAACTACCAGGAGGTTATTCTTCTTGCTGAGCAGTTGAGGGACAAGGCCGATCTGTTTGTGTTTAATAGGCTGACCTTATTTGGTGAAGGAGCGGCGCTCAAACCCGTTGAAGATGCAGTTTTTGAGGGTTTTCTCAAGCGTTACCAGGAGGCAGCTAAAGAAAATCCGGTTATGGCCTTTAAAGATAACCTGTTTAACCGTCTTAATCATTGTGCAAACAATCCTCTGTTTGGCGGTTGCGCAGGCTTTGGCTGCGGTGCAGCCTTCAACTTTGTCTCACTCCTTCCAGATGGAGAGGTCCATGCCTGTCGCAAATTGCCCTCTTTTATGGGGAATATCTTTGAGCGATCTCTGCAGGATATCTATCAGTCGGAAAAGGCAAAAAAATACCGTGCCGGCAGTGCTGCCTGTACTGACTGTAGTATTAAGATTGCCTGCCGGGGGTGTCTGGCAGTGGTGGCCGGCCATGGCCTTGACCCTTTTGTTGACCGTGACCCCTATTGCCCGGGAATTGTGTCAATGGATGAGGGAAATTTACGAGTGCCCGTCCATAAATGGTATTTAGGTCCGATAGCGCTGTTTTGCTTAAATTTTTATCATCGGAGGTAAGCGAAGACTCTGATAACACGTATATGCCTGCGGTGATTTTTTTTCACATGCCTCGGAGTCTGGCGCTTACCTGCTCTCAAATCAAAAGCCTCATTTCTGGACAGGCACTAACTATGAGCACATTTTTAACTCGTATCTTTTTCTGTCCGCCTGCTTTCCGAGATTAGACAAGATTCTGTATCTCTCATGTTGGAAATTTACATCGCCCTTTCCCCCTCTATCAATGTTTATCCACTCAAAACGGAGAGGAGCCTGATAGCTGAGCCCTTATTTTCTTTCAGGCAGTGCCATTCCTTTATGTTTTTTTAAAGGTTAAGGAAAGCTGGCCCTTTAAAATCCGAAAAAACCTCCTGTTGTTTTTACCAGGAGAGGTGGGTATAAACACTACAAATGAAAATATAGAGTGGGGAATGCCCACTCAAAAGAGATGTCGAGTTAAAAAGAAATACGCCAGATACAATTAAGAGGATACCTGTAATATGAGCACAAATGAGCCGAACAAGATCATCTATTCGATGATCAAGGTCAGTAAAAAATATAAAGAAAAACAAATATTAAAAAACATATCCCTTTCCTACTTTTATGGGGCCAAGATCGGAGTACTCGGTCTGAACGGTTCCGGAAAAAGTACTCTGTTGCGGATTCTGGCAGGTCTTGACCAGGAATTTGATGGCGAGACCGTAATGTCGGACGGCTTTACCATCGATTATCTGCCCCAGGAGCCTGTTTTTGATGCGGATAAAACAGTGCGTGAGGTGGTGGAAGAGGGTGCCCAGGCAACACTGGATTTGATGGCCGAATTTAACGCCATCAACGAGCAATTTGCTGAACCCATGGATGATGATGCCATGCAGGCGCTGCTGGATCGGCAAGCTGAGGTGCAGGATAAATTGGATGTACTTGATGCCTGGAACCTGGACAGCAAGCTCGACATGGCCATGGATGCACTTCGGTGCCCGCCTGGTGATATGAAAATGGATGTGTTGTCAGGTGGTGAGCAGCGCCGGGTAGCCCTTTGTCGGATTTTACTCAAGCAGCCAGATATTTTGCTCCTTGACGAACCGACTAACCACCTAGATGCGGAGTCTGTCACGTGGTTGGAACAGCACCTGCAAAAGTATGCAGGAACCGTTATTGCGGTGACCCATGATCGTTATTTCCTGGATAATGTGGCCGGCTGGATTCTGGAACTTGACCGTGGCCAGGGCATCCCCTGGAAAGGAAACTATTCTTCATGGTTGGAGCAGAAGGGAAAACGACTGTCCCAGGAAGAAAAGAAAGAGAGCAAGCGGCAGCGGACTCTGCAGCGGGAGCTGGACTGGATTCGTTTGAGTCCCAAGGGGAAACGGTCCAAATCTAAGGCGCGTATTACTGCTTACGAAAAGTTGTTGAACCAGGAATCAGACAAGCTTGATGGTGATCTGGAACTGTATCTGCCGCCTGGTCCACGTCTGGGCAAGGTGGTTATTGAAGCAGAGGGTTTATCCAAGGCCTTTAACGATCGTGTTCTTGTTGAAAATTTGAATTTTTCGCTGCCGCCTGGTGGCATTGTCGGTATTGTCGGACCCAATGGTGCTGGTAAATCAACTTTGTTTAAGATGATTACCGGTCAGGAAGAGCCTGATCAGGGAACGATTCGGATAGGAGATACTGTGAAGTTGGCCTATGTGGACCAGAGCCGTGACAGCTTGGACCCGAATCAGAATATCTGGGAAGCCATATCAGAAGGACAGGATACCATCTGGCTTGGGACCAAGGAGTATAATTCGCGAGCCTATGTAGCTAAATTTAATTTTACTGGTAGCGAGCAGCAGAACAAGGTGAGTGAAATATCAGGTGGCCAGCGCAATCGTGTTCACCTTGCGTGTACTTTGAAAGAGGGTGGCAATGTGCTGCTTTTGGATGAACCGACCAATGACCTGGATGTCAATACCATGCGGGCACTGGAAGAGGCGTTGGAAAATTTTGCTGGTTGCGCGGTGGTTATCAGTCATGATCGTTGGTTTCTGGACAGGATTGCCACGCATATCATGGCCTTTGAAGGTGATTCCGAAGTGGTTTGGTTTGAAGGGAATTATTCCGACTATGAGCAGGATTATAAACGGCGGAAAGGGGCAGATGCCGACCAACCTCATCGGATACGGTATCGCCAGTTAACCCGTTAAGGTGTAACAGACGTTTTTCATGTATGAACTTGTCTCAGGAGTTGTCCGGAAATAACTTGAACATCTCGCATCGCATCTTCAGGTCATCTTTGGCTGATCTTCAATCACAAAGTCCTCAACGTAGCACGACTACGCCTGCGGTTTTGT
>JAUVLX010000121.1 GCA_030600525.1 Desulfobulbus sp.
GGGCCAGATTTGGATGCGGTGATTGAACAAAACCGCAGGCATAGCAGGGCTACGTTGAGGATTTTGTGATTGAGTCGCATTCAAAGATGACCCGAAGATAAGATGCAGGATCGGACAGGTTATTTATTTACATGCCCTAAGAGGATAGAACAAAGGCAAGAAGCTCTCACCCAAAAAACAAAGACGCACCTACTGTTCACAATCCACAGCAAGAACAGGTAAGGTGAGAAGTATCAGAAATTATTTTCCCTGTTCTTCTTGTTGGGCAAGAAGAAAAAAGAGACTGCCCAAAACACGGCAATCAGCAAAATTGCCCCTGCAACCAATCCATCAAGGGTACGTTCAAAGGGGGAAGCAACTCCGGCTGCAACTCGAAGATTGATGATCAACCACACCAGAACAACCAAACCGCCAGCAACAAGTCGAACTCTATTTTTTATACTCTTTTTACTCTCTGTCATTATCCTGTCCCAAGCCCAGTGTCTTTTAAAAAACCATTACCCGACAGAGGAAAACTCTCTGCCGGGTAATGGAAGAAATAGTCTTTAATCGTAACTATTCAGCGAACAACAGAAACCTACTAGCCTTAACCTCGATCTGTAACTATTCTGCAGTGCTCCAGATACGTACAAGCAGGCTGGATAACTATAGCAATACTCTATTTTCCTGCCTGAACGTGCGCAGAGGTAAGCGCAGACACCGTGGGGTGCTGCTGAATAGTTACCTTTATCTAACTTTTAAATTCTGCTACAAGAGCCTGGATTGATGCTTTTGCATCACCAAAGTACATCCGTGTATTATCACCAAAAAACAAGGCGTTCTGGATACCGGCAAAGCCTGGGTTCATGGAACGTTTAAGTACAATGACAGTCTTGGCGCGGTGGGTCTCAATGATGGGCATCCCGTAGATAGGGCTGTTTTCATCATCAAGTGCGGCAGGGTTGACTACGTCATTAGCCCCGATGACCACGCATACATCAACGGTATCCATACGCGGATTAATATCATCCATCTCAACCAACTGGTCATAGGGCACATTAGCCTCGGCCAGGAGCACGTTCATATGGCCTGGCATTCGCCCGGCGACAGGATGGATTGCATAGGATACTTCTGTGTCATTTTCCTCCAGCAAGTCACCCAACTCACGCACTACATGCTGCGCTTGGGCTACTGCAAGTCCATATCCAGGTACAAAAGCAACAGAATCTGCAGCTTCGAGAATATAGTACACATCTTCTGCAGTGGCTGGTCTGATTTCACCCTGCGGTCCGTCGTCACTAGTACCACTGGTGGCAGTCTTTGTACCAAATCCAGAAAAGAGGACATTGGCCAGAGAACGGTTCATGGCCTTGCACATAATTTTGGTAAGGACAATACCGCTGGCACCGACCAACGCACCGGCAACAATGAGGATATTATTGGAGATAACGAATCCGGCGGCACAGGCAGCAAGACCAGAATAGCTATTGAGCAAGGAAATGACCACCGGCATGTCAGCACCACCGATGGGAATGACAGAGGTCACACCAAAGGCAAGTGCGATCAGCAAAATGACCATAAAAAACAGGTAGCCGACCCATGATCCTGGAACAGCACAAAAAATAGCTGCCGAGCCTATGGCACCAGCCAAGATCGCACCATTAATGATATGCTGGCCTTTGAAGACGACCGCCTGCTGGGAAATTTTGCCGCTTAATTTACCAAAGGCAACCATTGAACCGGTAAAAGTGACGCCACCGATAAATGCTGACACAAAGGCAATCGCAGCAAGAAAAGGAGACATCTGCGGGTGTTGATGATATGCACCCCAGGCCAGGATCAAACTCGATATACCACCAAATCCGTTGAAGAGGGCCACCATTTCCGGCATGGAAGTCATTTCTACCTTGTAAGCAGCAAACAGACCAATGGAGCCACCGATAGCACCCCCAAGGATAATCCATTTGTAATCAAGCCCGCTGGCCAGCAAGGTTACGACGATCGCCAGCAGCATGCCAAGTGCAGAAATAAGATTACCCTTACGTGCAGTCGCGGGCGAACTGAGCATTTTTAAACCAAAAATAAACAGCGCCGCTGAGATTACGTAAGCAAAATTAATACCTAGCGCACCCAAGTTCATTTGGAATCTCCCTGATCTTTCTTCTTGAACATTTCAAGCATTCTGTTGGTCACAGCGTACCCGCCGACAACATTGATAGTGGCAAAGATGACGGCCAAAGTCCCCAGAAACGCAGCAAAACCCGGGCTGTCTGTTTTCAAAGAAGCCAATGCGCCGATTAGGGTAATACCCGAAATTGCATTCGAGGCAGACATCAAGGGGGTATGCAGAGTTGAAGGGACCTTTGAGATCAGCTCAAAGCCTAGAAAAATGGCCAGGACAAAAACAAATGTTAAATATACGGCTTCCATTCCACTCCTCACTTATTCATAATAGACTTGTACATCTCGCTGAAAACCTCACCGTTATGCGTGATGAGCGATCCTTTGATGATATCGTCGTCTAAATTAAGATCAAATTGCTTGGTTTCCTTATCCCAGAAGTGTTCGATAAAATTGCCAAGGTTTGCAGAATACACCTGACTGGCTGTTTCGGCCACTCGACCAGGCAGATTGCCAAGTCCTACAACCTTTACGCCGGCAATCTCTACAATTTTATCAAGCTCCGAGCCTTCAACATTGCCGCCAGTCTCCACCGCCATATCAACGATGACCGACCCCGGTTGCATCTGTTCGATCATTGTCTGATCAACAATTCGAGGGGCAGGTCTACCGAAAAGCTGTGCAGTGGTAATGACAATATCTGCCTGAGCGCAGGCCTTGGCCATACCCTGTTTCTGCATCTCCATCTGTTCTGGAGTGAGCTGTACAGCATAACCGTCCTTGGTTTGCCCGGTCTCTCCGAGGTCCACTTTGACAAACTTGGCCCCCAGTGATTTTACCTGCTCTTCCACAACCGGCCTAGTATCAAAAGCCTCAACCCTGGCACCAAGACGCTTGGCTGTAGCAATGGCCTGCAATCCGGCTACACCAACACCGATAATAAACACCTTGGCTGGTTTAATCGTTCCGGCAGGCGTAGTCATCATCGGCAGAATCTTATCAAGTTGCTCTGCACCTAAAACAACAGCGATATACCCGCCCAGGTTTGCCTGGGAACTCAGGACATCCATTTTCTGGGCAATGGTAGTACGCGGAATCATCTCCAAACTGAACCCGTTAACACCGGCCTCAACCATGGCGTTTACAAGAGGTTCTTCGTTGAATGGATCGAGATAACTAATATGAAGGGCATCCTTTTTCATCAGCCCTATTTCTTCCACAGGCGGTTTACGCAACCTGAGGATGATATCACTGCTTTTCAACAGGTCTTCCCTATCCTCACCAACAGTGGCTCCAACATCAGTATAGTCCGAATCATCAAACCGACAACTCAAGCCCACACCCGTCTCGATAACTACGTCAGCACCCAACTTCACCAGTTTTCCTACAGTGGCAGGAATCAAAGGCACTCGATTTTCACCTGCATGCACTTCTTTCATCACCGCTATTTTCATACAATAACTCCTCTCTTAAACGAAGATGGTAGCGATAAAGACTAAAGAATTACGAAACTGAACAGACCTTTCCAACTCAATATCACATGACCTTACACGCGGCTAAAAAAAGCCACTCACCAAAACATGAGCCTTCTTTTCTTGGGGCGTGAAAGAAAATTGAAAAGAATCCTACGATGTGCAAATTATGCGATTTGCACCTTGGGACAGCCGTAATCTTCTAAAATTAACTTGAAAAATCATCAATCTAGCGGTTACGCACTGCAGCTGTCAAGGGAAATCGTCAGCCATACACACCCTTCATCAGAGAGACATCATCAAGAAAAGGAACGCCCTCTTTCCTGACTATACTTGTGGATTATTTATTCTGAAAACAGGCTGGAGACTACTCCCCAAAAACACGACAACGAGAAATCAAGCGTCTTTCTCTTGCTCTGAAGCAGCAAGCACAGTGAGCAAGCGTTCGTGGATATTATCAAATCCGCCGTTTGAAAGGACAGCAATCACATCACCATCCTTAGCGACAGTGGCTATATGGTTAATAATGGCATCGGTATCCTGGAAATAAGCAGCCTCCAGCCCTTTCCTCTTCAGGTCTTTAACCAGGGTAATAGAAGAAAACTGCTGTTTTATTGGAATATCTTCAAGTGGGACATGTTCACGCACGATAACCTGATCAGCTCCTTGAAAAGCTACAGCATAATCCTGCTGAAAAATTGATCTCCGACTTGAATTTGTACGGGGTTCAAAAATAATAATCAACCTACTCTCCGGCCATGCCATACGCAACGCCTTGACGGTTTCCGTCACAGCCGTGGGATGATGGGCGAAATCATCTACAATGGTTACACCAGCAGCACATCCCCGTATTTGCTGTCGCCGTTTTACCCCTTCAAAAGTGGCAAGTCCCTGTCGAACAGCATCAAGTGGAAATCCAAGGTGGTGTAGAAGAGCAATGACAGCCGTGGCATTGAGCACGTTATGAACGCCTGGCATGGGCAGGGTAAACTCACCGACATTTTTTCGGTCATAAGCCAAGGTAAAAGTAGTGGACAGGCCGTGTGGAATTACCTCTTTTACCTGCCAACGGCAATTATCCTGTAAACCATAGCCCACAACCGGACATCGTGCATGTCCAACCAACTCACGAACGACTTCATCGTCGGTGTGGGCTACCAACAGACCATGGGGAGGGATTCGTTCAATAAATTCTGTAAAGGAGGCTTTTATTGCCTCAAGATCGGCAAAGATATCCGCGTGATCAAATTCTACGGAGGTCAGAATTGCGCATTCCGGCCTGTAATGGTGGAACTTTGAAACCTTGTTAAAAAAGGCAGTATCGTATTCGTCGCCTTCCACCACAAAATAGGGCGCTTGACTGATATTAAAATTACTGCCAAAGGCTTCAACAATCCCGCCAATCATAAACCCAGGAGTACTACCTGCACGATGGAGAGTAGTCGCTAACAACGACGAAGTTGTTGTTTTCCCATGGGTACCGGTAACAACTAATGATCGATGCCCGGTAAGAAAAAATTCGCCCAGTGCTTGGGGCATGGAAAGGTAGGGAATCTGATGCTCGGCAAGGGCTATAGCTTCAGGATTGGTAGCACGAACAACGTTGCCGACGATAACAAGATTCGGGGTATCTTCCAGGTTTTCAGCGCAATATCCCTCTTGTACCTCAATGCCACATTCCGCTAAAAAATCGGACATGGGTGGGTACACATTCTGGTCAGAACCGGTAATACGATAGCCCTCATGCTTGAGCATACCGGCCATAGCAGCCATTCCAGTACCACAGATACCTATAATGTGGATATGGTGGGGATTATCAGGACAGTAGTTACGTGCAGGATCCAATGTTGTAGCCTGGCTCATTCTGAATGCACCGATCGTTTAACGGCCTTGTATACCTGATCAAAGGTTTCTGCAAAATTACCGGGTGTCAGTCTGCCCACCTCGATAAATTTAACCACTATTTCCTTAGCTCCTTTAAAAATAGCCTCATCGGTTACCGGACGATGAAATTGCTGAGAATTTTTATCTTCGTTTTTCACAGTATCCCTCATGGATTGTACTCCTCGACGAAAAAAACCCCTGTTACTGGAAGAAGGCCAATTCTTAACCAGGTGTAACAGGGGTTTCCAATCTCACACGAAAAAAACCTGTTAAGCACTTTTCGGGAGAATTACTTACAACCAACAATGGTAAATATATTTAAAAAATAGCTCGTGTCTATCCCAAAAAGAGGCCTTTGCTTCGAGAGCAGGTAAGCGCCAGACTCCGAGGCATGTGTAAAATTTTACCACAGGCATATAGTTGATATCGGAGTCTACGCTTACCTCCGAGGATAAAATTTTTAACCATAGCGCCGCTATCGGGCGTAAATACCTTTTTTGGACGTGTACGACCTAGTTTTCAGTCAACTGCTTATAATCAACAGCTTCCGCGAGTTTAATCAGGTCTTCACGATCGACCTTGTCCCCCTTGACAGTTACCATAAACCGACCGGCAACAACCACATAGACATCACCACTTCGCTTGTTGGCATCAAATTTGATGATTGCACGCTGCCCTTTCAGGGTTTCGAGTTTTCCCCCGCCAGCACCGGCAAACATGGGGTTATTAATCATCATCAACACACTTTGCAGGACAGGTGAATCAGAAACTATCTCCAAACTCAGAGAAGAGTCCTTCTTGAAATAATCCCTGCTCACCGTGACACCACCGCCTAAAACAGCAGCACCTATGGTATGAGCACTTGCCTCACCAGCCTCCCAGCCAGGGAGGGGTTCCGGAAGCAGTTGCTTCATCTTCTCACTTTTCTGTTGGCGAACAAGTTGTGAAGCATAATCCAGATTTGATGCGGCATCTGCATATTCACCGGCCTTATACTGCTTTACGGCCTTTTCAATTGTACTGAGTACAGTATCTTCTTCTGCAGCATAACTCGGGTGACAGACAGCCAGCACCATAAGTAGCGCCATAAAATATTTTTTCTTCATTTTCTTTGCCCGTTGCACAACACGTTTTAAAATAAATCTTTTCTGGTGATAACAGGCGTCGTCATCGGTGTCAAGCAAAGTTGGCACCTGAAGCAACCCAAACACAGAGACGCATTTACCTCCTTTTTACAAGGATTTAAAAACTCAACGACTCACAAGGGAAAGCAATGGTTCAAAAAAGAATCGCGTCCCTACCAGATAGAAAACAATCGACATAAGTCCGGCTGCAGGGACAGTAAACAGCCAAGACCCGAATATGGAAACCACGACCCGACTGTTGACACCACTAAGCCCCCTGGCAAGACCAATTCCAAGAATCGCTCCAACGAGTGTATGAGTGGTGGAAACCGGAAGGGAAAGCCTGGTACAGACAAGTACGGTTGCTGTTGCAGCAATATCGGCAGCAACACCGCGGGAAGGAGTAATTTCGGTGATTTTGTAGCCTACTGTTCTCATGACTTTGTAGCCATAGGTTGCCAGACCAAGGACGATTCCAACACCGCCAAGGCCAAGTATCCATATTGGTACAGGAACCTTCATCTCAATGCTTCCAGTCTGCAAAACATGGATAATAGCGGCTAGCGGACCGACCGAATTGGCTACATCGTTGGCTCCATGGGCAAATGCGACAGAACAGGAACTGACAATGACCAGAGGTACAAAAGAACGTTCAACAGCCTCCAACTGTTCCCCCAGAGGATCGTTCTGGCGGGTAACAAGCTTCTTTTTAGCAAACAGCCACGCAACAAAAGCCATGACAACGGCAATGACAAAAGATATCCATATAGAATTTTGCCCGGCCAACCATGGCAGATCACCCGTAACATGTTTTAACCCCTTGTAGATGGTTGCTAAAAGAACAACCATGGTCAGGATAAAAGCGATGATCGGTAAATGAACGACCGCTGCCTTAACGGGTTTTTCCTTTCCTAAAATAGCCTTGCTGATATAGATAAACAGCAGGTAGGATAACAGACCTCCAGCAATAGGAGAAATAAACCATGAGGAAACGATCTGTCCCATTTTTGCCCAGTTAACGGCATGCCATCCAGCAGCAACAATACCAAACCCTGCCACAGCACCTACGATGGAATGCGTGGTCGAAACAGGCATACCAAACAAGGTTGACATATTGAGCCAGAATGCCGCTGACAAAAGCGCACCGGACATACCAATGATCAACATAACAGCGACTTCTTCCGGTCCTACTCCCGGAAGCGAGGCCAGAACGCTGGGATCAACAATACCTTTGCGAACGGTATCCGTTACATGCGCGCCAACAAGTACGGCCCCTGCAAACTCGCACAGTCCAGCTGCAATAACAGCATTACGTACAGAGAGAGCACCCGATCCCACAGCATCTGCCATGGAGTTGGCCACATCATTTGCCCCGATATTCCAGGCCATATACAGACCAAGAAGAGCAGTAAATACTATAACTATGTAATAAAAATCCATGATACGTAGCCCGTATAATTATCAGTTCTTGATACGGTAAAGGTGTCCAGTACCGGAAACGTTATGGTTTTGCTATCATTACTTCGAGTAACTCGCCTGCCTTTTGGGCCTGATCTGCAATATCTCCAAGAATTTTCACCAGCTTTTCATAAAAAAGAATATTCAGGGTTGTCTCTTCACCTTCCAGGGCGAAGACTTTTCTGGAAAGACGTCTCGACATTTTATCACACTTCCACTCTTCATTACTGAGTTCCTTGATGTGCTCTAAAACGGCCCGGGCTTCGGCACCGCCAAAAGCTGTACCAGCCAGATTTTTAAATTCAACCGAAGCAGTAAGAAAAGTACCACTCACCTGAAACACCTGGTTGAGAAATTCAAGGAAATCTTCCTGAATAGCAGGATGAATACGGGTATCGCGCAAAGTTAAAACAACGGAAAAATCCTCTGCTAGGTCAGCCATCTGCTCCTGGCGAGAGAGAAAAGAAATAAGCTGGCTTCGATCCACAGGCAAAAACGTACGCTGGGCAAGAAAGGATCGAACCTCATTTTTAATCAGATCTGCTTCGTGTTCAAGACGGGACATCTTGGAATGCAGCTGCCGAATGGTAGCATAATCTTCTCCAATTACTGCCTCCATTATGGGCCATAGCATCTCCACACATTCGTGAACTTTTTTACTATGCTCTACAATTGGTCCGAACGGAGAGGTCCCGAACAAATCACTGATGAGACTTTTCATATTTTCCTCCGAATAAGATTTAAACCGGCTCTTGCAAATTGGGTAAATCTTTTAAGCGGGCTCGAAGCTAGCTAAGACTGACAGGAATGTCAACACATCTTCATCCTTTTAAGAGCAGGAAAAGTGTTTTCCTGTAGAACCCTCTATTAATTAAGGATATAATTCATTAACAAGGCCTTTTCAACGTACATTTACTGTATATTCAACCATTTCAGGCACCTTATGCACTTCCCCCTTTTTTCTTTCCCCATACTGCTTCGATTTTTTTTCATACTTTCGATGATATTTTTCATACCACTATCAGCTTCAGCTGCCAACTCTGAACAGCAATCACTCTCATGGGTCATGATGAGTATTAGCCTGATAGGAGGACTTTCCTTTTTTTTATACGGTATGGAAAAAATGAGCACCGGTCTCAAGCAGTCTGCCGGCGACCAGATGCGTTCTATCCTGGCAGCCCTTACCAGGAACACGTTTATAGGGCTCATTGCCGGTGCCTTTGTGACCATGGTTATCCAATCATCCAGCGCCACCATGGTCATGGTCATCAGCTTTGTCCAGTCCCAGTTGATGACGTTTACCCAATCACTAGGGGTGGTCCTGGGAGCAAACATAGGGAC
>JAUVLX010000156.1 GCA_030600525.1 Desulfobulbus sp.
TCTGGGATCGATTGCCGTGGTCAGGACCTCCACGATTTTAGTGGCAAGGTCATTTTTAGAAAATGGTTTTTCCAGCAAAAAGACCTCTTTGTCCTGAACGCCTCTGTTGCTAATAATGTTGGCTGGATAACCGGACATGAACAGCACTTTGAGTGTGGGATAAATTTTCTGTAACCGATTTGCGAGATCGCTTCCATTCAGTTCTGGCATGATGACGTCGGTGATCAACAGATCTATAGATTCTGAGTGGCTTTCGGCCATGGCAATGGCTTCCATGGGCGAGTTTGTGGCTATAACGCGGTAGCCGAGTTGTTTCAGCATTCTTTTTGCTAGATTGAGTATTGCAGCTTCGTCTTCCACCAACAGCACTGTTTCGTTGTTTCCAAGGGGTGTTTCTATGGTGCTCTTTGCACGATTTTCAACTGCCTGACCGGTGGATTTGGGGAGGTAGATCTCAAAAGTGGTACCATGGTCCATTTCACTCTCAACATTAATAAACCCATTGTTTTGCTTAATAATGCCATAAACGGTAGCCAGGCCGAGCCCGGTTCCCTTACCGTTGCTCTTGGTGCTAAAAAAAGGTTCGAAGAGATTGTCTGGAATTGTTGAATCCATGCCTGCGCCATCGTCGCTCAACGTTAGTCGAAAAAAATTACCGGGAACGAATTCCTGATGCAGGGAACAAGAGTTATCGTCAAGTTCAATATCCTCTCCGATTAGTGGCTTGATCATTTTGAGCATGCTCTGTACAGCATCATTGATATTGAGCACTTTAGGAGCAATGGTCTGGCGACGGGCAAAGGTTAACAATAGGCGCGTAAGTTTCTTGGAGCGAGTGGCCGCATCAACTATTTTTTGGAGATAGCGATATAAAGGATTGTCGGTTGTAATTTTTTCAAGGGCCATTTCCGAACAGCCAATAATAACGCTGAGCATGTTGTTATAGTCATGGGCAACCCCACCTGCCAACCTACCGACAGCTTCCATTTTCTGACTTTGGCGTAGCTGCCTTTCCAGCTCTTGCCGGTGTTTTTTCGCCAAACCGAGACGCTCACTCATATTGTTGAATTCGTCAACCAGCGTGGACAGGGTGTTGGTAGGCATCGCTTCGATTTTGTGTAAGAAATCTCCGTCGGAGATCTGTCGAAAGGCCTGCTGGAACCGTTGCGCGGCCGCCTCTTCCATCGCCGTCTTGGGAAGACCCGAAAACAGAATCCAATCAACACCAGGAACATGACTGTGACAAAACACCCACTCCGTTCCGGTAGAGTCTGTTATCGTTAATACGCCTACTTCCTTTGCGATGAGTTCTTCTAGATTAAGATTTTGCCACTGTTTGCCAAGATCAGACAAGGGGTGCAGGAAAACGGATTCCTGTGCCTGGTCGATTTTTGCCTGTAATTTTTCGTGTAGCACCAGCATCCCATTTTTATTCACAATGAACTGGGTCTGCTGAGGAAAGGATTTTGAACAGGTAAAATCTCGATAGAGATAACGGATTGGCAGATTAATGCTCCACAAGCCAATAAAGGTATTGCTTCGCCAGGCCGGAATGGAAACGGAAAGAATTATGCCTTCGCCAGCATAATCGACAGTGGGAGACGTCCAGCGGATCTGACGTTTTGGATTATTCTGCGGGCACACGGAAAGAAAGGTGTGATAGGTCCTCCTGTCGAAATCAAAGGTAATAGCCGTGCGTTAATTTATGAAGGGATATTGCAAGGAGGTATTAGCGGGGCACTGGTTCCTCTTGGTGCAACACGTATCCCTTTGTTATTAAACAGATTTCAAAATTGTGGTAAGTAATATCCCTTTTCAAGGGATATATGTATGTTTGAAACAAAATGTCCTCGTTGCATGGACACTGAGATCAAAAAGTTCAGAACCTATATAATCAAGAACGGACAAGAACGTACTATTTTTCAATGTAATCAATGTGGTACAAATTTTTCTGAAACTTGTAATACCGCTCTTGCAGGTCTAAGGAGCCCCATTCCCCTTATCGTAATGGTTCTTTTATCTATTACCGAAGGGACAGGAATCAATGCCGCAACCAGGATCTTTAATGTAAGTAAGAACAGCATTTATCGCTGGCAGAAACGACTTGGTGATCTTAAAGATACATTGATGCTTTTTGCATTGGCACACCAGTTCCTCCAGCAGGTAATCGAAGGAGATGAACTTTATACAAAGATCGACAAAAATCATCCGCAAGAGCAATCTGCCGGTTGGACAATAGTACTTATGGATCGTGCCTCTCGATTTATTTGGGACATGCAATGCGGCCGTAAGAACAGGAAAATGTTCAAAAAAGCAATTGGCCGTCTCTCTAAAGTTTTAGATCAAACTGAGGACCTAACGCTTCTTACAGATGGCGAACGCCGATATGGAAATTTCCTTTTTGAAATATGCAGTGAGGTCGTTAAGACCGGAAAACGTGGACGTCCACGTAAAACACTTCCAAAGGGTGTAAAAGTTCGCATCAAGAACAAAGGCTCCCAATCTCACAAAAGAGGGAGAAAGCGACAAAAATATCAAGCTCCTAAGCCAGAGCATCCAGAGACAACTCAAGATATCGAAAATAAAGAAATTCATGCGAACCATCTGGAAGCATTTAACGCTTCCTTAAGACGACGGTGCGCTGCTTATCGACGCCGTACCAACACGTATGCGAAAAAAGAGAACAGACTCCAGGAACGCTTGGATCTAATCTGGATTTTTCATAATTTCAGCAAAATCCACTTCACGACTCGCCGGGTACCTGCGGTAGCACTCGGCATAATGAAACAAGGAATACAGGTGGAAAGCCTGTTTTGCATTCAGAAAATCGGGTAGTTACAGTTTGCACCTAACGGAACCAGTACCCGACATTGTTTTTGACAATTATTTAGTTGATGATAATTTTAATAAAAAAGGGGAGCGACAATGGGGCCACCTCTATCATTCGTCATGACCTGACTGCAAACCAATGAGAGCTGACGCTCTATGACAGCGGCCTCGTCTGACTGCCCCCTAACAGGCTGTTGAAAACGTTCAACAATTCCAAAGGAGTACCCAATGCTCCGAAGAATAGATGTTTTCGCTTTATTTTTTCTTATCCTGCTTCTGGCAACTCCGGGAAAACTTGATGCGGCAGAACATTATGAGGACCTTCGCCGGAATTTGATCAGGCAAATCACTGATAAGGTCCGCACCACCAGCAGGTATCTGAAGAAAACCGCCCTGGACGAACAGGTCCTGGTCGCCATGTCCAAGGTGCCTCGCCATTTATTTGTCCCCAAAGCATACAGACGACATGCCTATGAAAACAGGCCGCTACCTATTGGCCAAGGGCAGACGATTTCCCAGCCATATATCGTAGCAATCATGACGGACCTGCTTAACATACAATCTTCAGACGTGATATTAGAGATAGGTACCGGTTCAGGATACCAGGCTGCTGTCCTGGCGGAGCTGGCCAAGCAGGTTTACACCATAGAAATCATAAAAAACCTGCAGAGATCTGCAGCAGAACGGCTGAAAAACCTAGGCTATACCAATATAAAGGCAAAGCTCGGTGACGGCTATTACGGCTGGCAGGATCATGCTCCATTTGATGCGATTATAGTGACCGCTGCTGCAGGCCAGATCCCTCCTCCGCTCATAAAGCAGCTGAAACCAGGAGGCAAGATGGTGATTCCGGTAGGAGGTGCCTTTATGACACAATACCTGATACTGGTGGAAAAACGTATGAACAGCACCCTCTCTACCCGCCAGATTTTGCCGGTTCGCTTTGTGCCCCTTACCGGGAAGCATTGATGAGGCCTCCTCTTTTTTCAATCGCCCTGCTTTCTGCCACAGCACTTTCATACGAAATTCTACTGATCCGCCTCTTTTCGATTATCCAGTGGCATCACTTCGCCTATATGATTATCAGCCTCTCCCTGTTGGGCTATGGAGCCAGCGGCATGTTTCTCAGCCTGGCCCGGGAGTGGCTGCGTCCCCGCTTTCCAGTCGCCTTCATGGCCAATGGCCTGCTCTTTTCTTTTTCCAGCATCAGCTGCTTCTTGGTTGGCCAACAGATTCCTTTTAATCCCCTGGAAATGGTTTGGGGTACCCAGCAGATTATCTATCTCCTGCTCCTTTATCTGCTGCTTGCTTTACCATTTTTCGCTGTGGCAAATTGTATAGGACTCACCTTATCACAGTTCACGGACGAGATCCCACGCATATACGGTTTTGACCTGCTTGGTGCCGGAACCGGTGCCCTCGGCATCATTGTCCTGCTCTTTCTGGTTGCTCCGGGGACTGCGCTCTATGGCATCGGCTCACTTGGCTTACTCGCCACTGCCGTTGGTTTTCTTGAATCCCGTCTCCGCCCCCGCTGGATAGCGGTTCTCCTTATTGCAGTGGCCATCTCACTTATCCCCATACTTCACCAGCAAAAAATCCCCTTACAGAGCTCACCCTATAAAAGCCTCAGGCAAACACTTACGGTGATGGGAACGGAGGTGGTAAAGAGCGCAGCAGTCCACTGGGAGTACTCACGGTAGTGAAGAGTCCTGTTATCCCCTTCCGTCATGCCCCCGGCTTGAGCCTCAACGCCTCATTTGAACCACCTACTCAGCTTGGGGTCTTTACCGACGGTGAAGGTATGAGCGTTATTACCAAGGATGATGGCCAACACGACGCCTTTGCCTATATGGACTTTTTCACCTCCGCCTTGCCCTATCACCTACTCAACCAACCACGGGTGCTGATACTTGGCGCCGGAGGCGGCGCAGATATACTACAGGCCAGATATCTTGGCGCTCAAAGCATTGATGCGGTTGAGATGAACCCGCAGATGGCAGACCTTGTCATCAACACCTATGCTGACTTTGCCGGAAACCTGTATGCAGATAAAAACGTTCATCTCCATATTGACGAGGCACGAGGGTTTGTTGCAGCAAGCAAGAACCACTACGATCTGATTCAAGTAGCCCTGCTTGATGCCTTCAGCACCTCATCCGCTGGCCTCTATGCCCTCTCTGAAAGTTATACCTACACCATTGAAGCACTCATCGATTATATCCAACATCTATCCCCTGATGGAATGGTGGCTATCACCCGCTGGATCAAGATCCCTCCCCGTGACGGGCTCAAACTTTTTGCAACCGCTGCAGCAGCCCTGGAGCGCCTTGGGGTAAAAGAACCAGCTCACCGGCTCATGCTTATTCGTAGTTGGAAAACAAGCACCTTACTGATCAAAAACGGGGTATTTACAGGCCAGGATATCAAGGTATTGCGGGAATTCTGTGAGGCACGTTCATTTGACCCGGGGTACTATCCGGGCATGGTTGCCGCAGAGGCAAATCACCACAACATTCTCGACAGACCATACTTTTTCGAAGGAACCACCGCCTTACTGAACAAGGCAGCAGGAAAGGATTTTTTAAACCGCTATAAATTTAATATTGAGCCGGCCACTGATGACAGGCCTTATTTTTCCCATTTTTTCAAATGGAGTACGCTTGCCGAGCTCTTATCGCTACGGGCCGGCGGCGGCTTACCGTTGCTTGAACAGGGCTACCTGGTCCTCATAGCCACTTTTGTCCAGGCAGTACTAGCCAGCGTGCTGTTGATCCTGGTACCCCTGTGGTCCAGGCATCGCGGGGAAAGGAAAATACCTTCCCCTTGCATTCGCCATGAACAATTCTGGGTGGTGATCTATTTCTTTTCTCTTGGAATTGCCTTCCTTTTTATCGAGATGGCATTTATCCAGAAATTCATTCTCTTTCTCAGGCATCCTCTCTATGCCGTGGGCGTTGTCATCTCAGGGTTTCTTTTGTTTGCTGGATTAGGGAGTAACTATAGTTCCCGTCTCAAGGAGAGTAGTGCCTCTCGAAAAACTGTTCTCATCCTGCCGGTTGCATCCATAGCAGGAATTGCCCTACTCTACCTCTACCTGCTTCCTCTTCTTTTCCGGCACCTGCTCTGGCTCCCGGACCCACTGAAGGTTATGGTCTCTCTCTGCCTTATTGCGCCATTGGCATTCTGCATGGGGATACCGTTCCCCCTGGGTCTCTCCCTTCTTTCCATCCGAGCGCCGGAACTCATCCCCTGGGCCTGGGGAATCAACGGCTGTGCCTCTGTAATAAGTGCTGTACTGGCGACAATACTTGCCATCCATATTGGATTTCGAGCAATAGTGATTATTGCAGTCTGCCTTTATCTCCTTGCGGCGATAGTTTATCCAAACAGAAAAAAAATATCACCTGGATTCAAGTGATAAGTGCATAACCCATTACTTTTCCGACATCCACCTCAGTTAATTTTTCAAATACTTCATAAGGTGTTTTGAAATTCAGGCATTTTCTGGGTCTGCTGTTAAGTTTGTCTATCGCCTCAACAACTTGCTTCACGGTGATGCCAATCAGCTCCTGTGTTTTGGGGAAGTATTGCCGTAACTTAAAGAGTGAAAGATGGTAAGGAATTAAGCGAAATTATGGCGAAGTTATGAGGACAGTATACCTAATTTATTCGATGGGATATCTGTTCTTTAGGCTGGGCTTTTAAGGTCTTGAAACCCGTGAAAATAGAATTTTCAGTTTTTCGACAAAACTGTCTCCCCTTATAGATCGACCAGCATGTTCATGCCGATGAGGTATATGAATCTTATCAGGGGAAGACAACTGCAGGAAACGGTGTCGGGGTTTGAATCCCAACCGTACGGAAAGTTACTGTAAGCCCTGAAGGTGTCAGGTTTGGGTCTTAGAACTTCAAGAAAAACTGTCTATAAATTTTAAACTGAACTCTAAATTGACACATTTTAGTTTTTTGCCTGACGTCAGTTTGAAGTGTACTTCAGACTGACACCCCTAGGAGGTACTGTTTATTTGACGATCTAACTATCTTAGCGATACTTTTCGTTCCACTGGCCTAGACCTTTCAAGATATTAACAACTGTATCTCTCCCCCCACTCACGGGGGTAGATCGGCCAAAATATTGGGGAACGTTTAACCAATCCTCAAAATGTTGGCAAAAATTGCCATAGAGGCTATATTAACTGTAAAGACAACACACAAGGAGGTGTTACAATGGCAACCTTAAATATATCGATGCCCGATGAAATGCGTGCCTTTATTAAAACCCGTGTCAGTATGGGGGACTATCAAAGCGCGAGTGATTACTTACGGGACCTAATTCGCCACGACAGAGAAGAAACTGAACAACTCTTAATGGAAGGGATAGAAAGTGGCACAGCAAAGCCGCTAGATATGTCAGCTTTAAAAAAGAGAGCACAAGCCTTGCTTCAACAAGGAAAAACTTTATAAATGCCCTCCATTCTTATAACGCCAGCAGCAGAAGAAGATTTAATAAGCCTTTGGCTCTATATCGCACGAGACAATCAAGATGCAGCTGACCGCGTTTATCAGGCTGCAGAAAGAACTTTCAAAAACCTTGCAGATATGCCGCGCATGGGGACGCCCTATCAGTCAAGACGAGTACATCTTAAAGACGTGCGCTTCTTTCCTGTCAAAGACTTCCATAACTATGTCGTTTATTATCTAGAACAACCTAAAGGCATTAAAATTATCCGCGTGTTGCACGCCCATATGCAAAAAATCCCCCGCCTAGAACCAGAGGGGTAAATGTAGCAGACCGCATTAGTTGCCAATGGACCATGATTTATCAGTCGCCTCGTAAACGTGGCCTTAGAGCAGGGAGGATAGTAAATGATTCTCCGGTCATGTCGGCAAACTCTGTCAAACGCAACAGAAATTGAGTGCGGCGACCGCTGCATTCCGGCCCGTTATCCACATTAAGGACAAGCTGCTTCAGACCGAAAAGCTCCTGCGTTCTTTCCTCCCACCTGAGAGAAATGCCTTCAACAATAAAATCGGAGGTTTTGTAGTTGGTGCCGAAAAATAAAAACGACTTGCCTGTAACCGGTTCCAGGGTGCCACCGGGAACCATTTTTTTCTTGGAACACATATCGTGATCCAATGCCTTTAAAGCCT